>CAZSTM010000204.1:0-7190 GCA_964609635.1 uncultured Gemmatimonadales bacterium | reverse complement strand
GTTCCTTTTGCTGGATGCCGTTTCTCCACCCTGCCGGGAACAATTTCTACCTCTTTTATCCCTTTTCAGACGCCGGCCGGCTTTTTCAGCCGCTCTTTGTGGGAAAATAATACCATATAATTCAATTTTAATTAAAAAATATGCCGGAAGATATTGCCATTAAGGATTAAAATGACAATAATCGGCGGTTTTGAAATGCTGTAACTCCTTGAAAAATAATAATATAAACTTACAGGTCAAATGCTGGCATGCATGTTGCTAAATGCTGTTCAGGAAAAAAAGTCACCCTTGACCTCCAAGGATCAGGTTTATTGTGTCTCAATGGATTGAACCCATCTTCTCAAGGAGAGATCCCATGCTGCTCCGCTCCAGATTCTTCATTTTGCACGCTTTCACCATGTTTTTCTTGTTCTGGGCGGTCTGTCTTCTGGCCCAGAACACCGCGCCGGTTCCCACCACGTTCGAGATAGCATCTCCGGACGACGGAAACGCGGCGTCTCTGATCAACCACACTTACGGGACTGACCCCTCGTCCGGGCAAAACAAGAGGATTTTCTATGGTGGGGATTTTTTCTACACCGGGGCTCACAACGATCTTGGGTTCAAAGGTTACACCGGAAATGATGCCGCCTCCGGTACGAACAAAGCCTACGGTAACTCCAACGGCAGCCGCCTGACCCTGGGCGGTACAGAATACGGGAATGATCCGGCTTATCCGAACGCGGGTTTCGCATATGTGACCAACCTTGCAGGATCACGCTGGATTCCTAGCAGTTACGATCCCGATGATCTGGGAAATGTGCCCACCCATCTCGTATATACGGGCTGTAACGGCTTTATCGCCATCAACGAGGGCGACTCACTCAATATCAACATCACCGGTTTCATCGACCCGAACAACGAGATGGTAAAAGGCGACCAGGTTTCCGACCTCAACTTTACCGGTCGCAACCTTAAGAGCAAGGCCGGTAACAGTGATCCGCAGGACGACGGCGCCAACAATGTTACTTATTCCGCGCCGGACCTGCCCGAGGGAGCCTCTTTTAACGGCTCCCGTCTGGTCTGGATACCGAGCTTTATCCAGGGAGACGGCACTCAGGATAATTCAGTCCGCAACGGAGTACGTTTTATCGACGCCAATATTTCCGACGGCAGCACCTTCTCGGAGACCATCGGGGATACGGTTACCACCGCCGGGCACGTGGGTTACGGCTTGGGAGAGCTTCGCGACAGCCTCTATGTCATCTACTTCATGGCCACCGATGATTCGCCTGACAGTAAAACCGCTATGGACAGCCTGTTCATCCTGGTCAACGACTCGCTGCCTAATCCGCCTCCACGCTTTACCAGACGCACCATGCAGCGTATCGATTCTACCGGCGCACAGCATACCAGAACCTACAACTACCTGGCCGGCCAGCCGGACACTCTTTTCAGTGTGTTCGAGGGTGACAGCGTGGTGATCACCTTATATGCCGAGGACCAGGACAGCCTGCAGGGTGAGGCGAACGATCCGATCGCCATAGGCATGCTCTGGGACGATAATTTACTGGAAGTGGCCAAGGGCGGCGATACCACCGATGCCCTGGCCGGTTTTAACCAGTTCATTAAACGCTCGGGCACGGTCGATACCCTGGTCCATGACACCACTTCCACGCTTAGCGGCGTTACGGTCACCAGTTTTCGTATTCGACTCCAGCTGCCGTTTAACCTGGCTACCAGCGGTGAAAAAGCCGACACCCTGGTGGTGATGGCTTCGGACGGAAATTCGATTGTGGCCGATACTTTCGCCCTCAAGGTGCGCAACACCAACCGGCAGCCCATCTGGGACTCCGACACCACCAGTCTCCCTCCGGACAGCGCCCTGGTTTACAGTCCCAGTTCGGATCTGGCCGCGCATGACAGCATACAGTCTCTCTCAGCCTTTTCACTCAACAATAACCAGACCGACAGCACTTACTTTTCGCGCTATGTTTTCGATCCGGATAACCTGGTCGGAGACCAGTTGGGAGTTACTCTCACATTTTCGGCAAGCGGCGACCACCAGGGGGCCTTGAACTCGATCACAGGGCTGAACGTTTACACCCCTGCAGAGCAGGACCTGGCTGCCTATTCGTTCACCATCACCGCCACCGATGATCATCCAACCGATCCCAAGGCTACCAGTCAAGCGATTTTATTCCGCGTAGCTCCGGCTCCTTCGATCGACGAGGTCGTACCGGCTATTGGAGGAACAAACCAGGAGTTTGCCGTTTATGGCAGCGGTTTTGGCCTGTACGATGAGGGAGAATCAGATACCAGCAAGGTAATTTTCTATGCCACCGTCGGAGGAAGGCGCCAGAATATTCCGGCAAACATTATCTCCTGGTCCAAGACCAAGGTGGTGGCCTCGGTTCCTGTCGGCGTTCCGAATTCGCCGAAAGATGCAACCCAGAGCTACCTGCTGCCGGATACCATTATGGTGATCAGCGCCATCTATGGCGGCTTCGATACCTATCCCTTTGTGGTAATCACGGACTCCACGCGTTTTGAGAACCTGGAAGTGGTCAATATCACTTCCGGGAGCGCTACCATCCGCTACCGCACCAATTTCAGCGGTGCCGACAGCATCGTGGTGGCATCGTCGTCGGATACGCTTGACATCCACAGCGCCGCTTTTGCCGATGCCGCCACCTTCAACAGGTACCCGACTTTCGTGGAGTATAATAACGGCCTGACCTTAATGCGTTCGGCTGCGGTGGTATATCATGATGAGACTTCTAACACCGACGGGTTACACATAATACAGTTGAATAATCTTTCACCCGGTACGGTGTACAAGTTTTTTATCGCCTCGGTCGGTGGATATTTTGCCGCCGACAGCCTGCGGAATGTCAACGGTCCTTATCTAGCGAAAAAGATAGACCGCAATACCGCGGCCAATAACAGTTTCCTGGATGCTTTCCGCTTCCGCACCCTGCCTGTTTCCAGTTCAAGCGGATCACATTACACCTTGAGCGGCAAGGTGTACTACTCGGGCGGTTCGGCTACTAACGCCGCGGTGACCGTAAGGGTAGTGAGCAGCGCGAACGCGGCCGACACCTCGCTGCCGATCTCCACCACTGTCAGCAGCGACAGCCTCTGGGAAGTTAACCTGGCGAACCTGCGCACCCTCAACGGCGGAAGTTTCGAGCATGCAGAGGGAGACATGATTTTGATCGAAATCGACGGCGCCGAGAAGGGTTTCGAACAGTATGAGATAGTCCGTGGAGATAATGATGCAAGCCCGCAGAGCATCAAGACGCTTAAGCTGGTTCCCTATGTCGAATATGACATGGAGCTCCGGACAGGCTTGAACCTGATAGGTTTGCCTGTGCATTTGAACTGGAATCAGCCCACCTCGGCGGATGCCTTACTGGAAATGATACCAGGCGGCAGCCCTGCGATTACACGTTATATCTCTGACTTCGGAACACAGGAGACACGCAGCCGTTCAATATCCGGGCAATACACAGGTGCCGTTAACTTCCCCCTCCAGATCGGCGAGGGATACTTTGTCGAGGTGGATGGAAAAGTCACACCCCAGTTTCAAGGTCGAGTCTATACGGATACCCTGTCGACGATCAATTTTCCGGGCGCCGGCCTGTATTTTGTCAGTCGGCCGGCCCAGGATGCGCAGATTTTCTATTCCTGGGATGCCGACCAGATTCTGCTGAACGTTCCAAATGTTTCGGTGGTGATTCGCTGGAACAACCAGACTCAGCAGTACCAGCAGAGTTTAATGGTCGACGGCAGACTGGTCGGTACAAACTTCGGAATCGATCCGGGAGAGGGTTATATCTTCGATCTTGACGGTCCTTCTTCCTGGGATCCAGACGGTCCCGTCGTCTTGTTGGCCGGGTCCACCGGCGGTCCCGCACAAACCAGCGGTACAGGAGCAATCGTCCTGGATATTTCCGAGCAAGGGAATTCGGCCCCGGAGGCTGCAGACTTGATGGTTGTTTCCAATATTACCAGTGCGGCCGCGGTAATCACCTGGTCGGCAGATAGATCGGACCCCGGCCGGGTGCGCTTGAGCCTGGCGGACGGCTCAGAGGAACGAATAGTTTCGCCTGTGCCGGCAGACCTGTCGGATAACCTGAACTATGCTCTGGTCACCGGTCTGGAACCCGAAACGGAATACATCTTCAGGCTGGAAACCTCCGCCGGAGGACCGCTGGGTGACGGTGAAACCCCGGAAACGTTCAAAACCTCCAGCATTGGAATCGGCATGAATCCATACACCCTGTACGGGCAACTGGTGGATGCCGATGGTGAAATCCTGCCGGGAATGCTGGTTCTGATGAGCCTCACCGGCAAAGACAGCGGTGAGAAGAGCCAACATCTCAGTACCTTCAGCGACCGCAACGGGTACTGGTCCCTGAACCTGGCAAACCTCAAAGCGGCTGCAAGCGGCCTGCCCTTTGAGTGGAGCGAAGGTGATGTGGTGGAGCTGACAATTTTAAGCGGCGGGTTCAGGTGCGATTTCAGAGCCGAAGTGCAGCCCGGAAGCCCGCACAACATCGCTGCGGACCTGGAATACCTCACGCCCGATCAGAACGGGGATAACCTGGACAGACTCGCCCTGCCCAAGGCTTACGGCTTGTCGCAGAATTTCCCGAACCCGTTTAACCCCTCGACCACCCTGCAGTTCTCCTTGCCTGAATACGAAGGCCAGGTGCATGTCCGGCTCGAGGTTTACAACCTGCGCGGGTCTCTGGTAAAAACCCTGGTGGATGGAGTTCGCGAACCAGGCAACTACCGGGTCCAGTGGCAGGGTAAGGACCACCTGGGCAGGCCCGTTTCGAGCGGAGTCTATTTCTATCGCCTGAGTACTCCGAATTTCAAGGCTGTCCGGAAAATGGTCCTGCTCAAATAACCACGGCTTAAAGGGCGACAGCTCGCCCTGTGAAGGTTAGCTAAATAAAGAGGCGCCCCCTTTCGGTCCGGGGCGCCTCTTTTTACGAACGGAATCCAGGGTCGGACGGCAGGGAAAAAATTACCCGGAGGTACTATTCAGCCGTAATCGCCACCCTGTTCGCCACAGCAGCCGTGCCGCAGGTTCGGCAGCTGCCTTCCCATAAGGCGGTGTACGCGGCACGGAGCCGTTTGGTTGAATGAAAAACCAGCTCGAAAATATCGAATCCGCATGAAATTCAATAGGTTATATAGATAATATTCCTGAACAAATATCTTTTATAATTTGGTATTTATTATTGGTTTGGTATAGATATTGCAATCGAATTGAATAGCGAACGCATTCCACGTGATTTACAGCGGGGTTAGCGAGCGACTGGTAATAATCAAAAAACCTTATCAAACGAAGACTCCCCGCAGCAAGCTGCTGGGAATCTTCAATGTATAAACTCTTCATCTACCAACGGCAAACTTGTCTCGAACTCGTCAGAGAATAATAAACCGGGAGTAACGTTTAGCATGAAAAATGCCTCTCTCGCCGCGATAATCCTCCTGATGATCGGTTTCGGGAACCTCCGGGCCGATTCCGGCGAGCAGCCGCAGGTTATGATGAACGGTATGGCGGTTACCGACATTTCGGTCTCGAGCGCGGCAGTCTCCTGGATCACCGATCAAAAAACCTCCTCCGACTGGGTGGAAATCCGCCCGGCCGATAAGGATTCGGTTACCACGATTCAGGATAAATACCATTCCCCCCATTACGTGCATTATGTCGAAATTACCGACCTGCAGCCGGGCGTGGAATATCTTTTCCGTTTCGGCTCCGATACCGGAACCTGGGACAACCAGGGTGAATGGTACCCCTTCACTACCTTGCAGAATACCGCACCGGTTACTCCCATGGCGATTCTCTGCTTGACCCTGGACACTTACGGCAGCCCGCTGGAGCGAGTCCTGGTGAGGGTAAGGGCGGTGCAGGAGGGCAGGGAACCCTCGCTGCCGCGGACCGTGCTCACCGCCGGTGACGGCTACTGGAACACCACTTACACGGACCTTCGCGCCTCGGATGGAACGCTTTACGGAGCCGGTGCCGGCAACCTTCTGATTGTCGAGTACCTGGTCAATTACTGGAGTACATATACTGACAGCTCCGCAGTGCTCAGCGGCAGCAGTCCGCAGATCCTCAACCAGGTGAACATCCCGGTTTTCGATCCGAGCCTCGGAACTAAAGGTGATCTGGATGGCGACGGGGCGATCAATATTTTCGACTTGCTCGAAATCCTGGAAATACTCAGTGGACAAACCGCGCCTCCGCTGGATGATCGGCTCTTCTTTGCCTCGGACCTGGATTCAAGCGGATCGGTGAACATTATGGATCTCCTGGCGCTGCTCCAGATACTGAGTAGCCTCAGCTAGACCTTCTCCGGAGGGTTTTCTCTTAAAGGAATAAAAACATGAAAGATGCAAAAGTTCTTTTTCCTCGCCTGCCGCGAGGCTTGATCGGTAGAGTCTTAGAGGTAGCGGCCCTGGTGCTTTTCAGCTTTTCTGCTCTCTGGGCCCAGGGTGATACCGAACCGCTCGAAATCAGCGATCTGCTTCTTTCCAACCATACCGGCACGGCAATCGTGCTCTCCTGGCGCACCAATAAGCCCACCACGGTCAACCAGGTATCTTACGGTATGGACAGGAACAACCTGGACCTGGTGGTGGCCGATACCGTATTCCAGGAACCGAGCCTGATCCATTTCGTCCGGCTGATCTGGCTCCAGCCGGATACCATTTACTATTACCGCGTTAAGTCCGATAATCTGGAGTTCAGTGTCAGCCCCGCGGGGGTGGATTCAGTGGTCACTTTTTCGCAAATCCTGGCGTTAGATCGACTGACCATGGAAGGCCATGTTACCGACCAGACCAACACCCCTCTTGCCAATGTGCTGGTGCGCTCGTTTATCAGTTGGGCGTCCGACAGCAGCATGTGGTATGCGGTCCTGACCAACCCCAGCGGTAAATTCTCGATGAACTTTGTCAATTACCGCCGCTACAACGGCAGTGCGGTGAGTTATGTGGCGGGCGCGAGAACTATTAATCTGCGAATACTGGGAGAGACCCAGGGAGCCCTGAAAGACAGCGTGCGGTTGACAGCACCCGTGGGAGGGGCGCAGGACCTGGGTATTTTCGAGCTGGTCGATATCCGCAAGCGGGCCATGCGGGGGAGAATACATACCACGACTCCGGTGCTGGCCGACGGGCGGGCC
>CAZSTM010000203.1:0-7228 GCA_964609635.1 uncultured Gemmatimonadales bacterium | reverse complement strand
GCCGGATCGTTAAGCTCCAGCTCATCGAAGTCTATTTTCTCTCCGGTTTTCTGCTCGATCATCTCCAGGGTGTCCTGGATCACTGTAAGCGTGCGCAGGCCCAGGATGTCCATTTTAAGAAGCCCGATAGCCTGAACGCTCTCCATGTCGTACTGGGTGGTAATTTCATTGGTGCGCGTCGAGCGGAACAGCGGCACATAGTCGGTCAATACTCCGGGGGCGATCACCACTCCGGCTGCATGGGTCGAGGCATGGCGGTTCATACCCTCGAGCACCTTGCTGATCTCGAGAAGCCTGTTGATATTCGGGTCTTTGGCTGCTTTTTCGGCCAGTTCCGGACGCTTCTGAAGGGCGTTTTCCAGGGTCATGCCCAGTTCCTCCGGGATCAATTTGGCGATATTGTCCACCTCGCCGTAGGGCATTCCCAGCACCCGCCCCACATCGCGCACTACCGCGCGGGCTTTCATGGTGCCGAAAGTGATGATCTGGGTCACATCGTCCTGACCGTATTTTTCCTTGACATACTGGATTACTTTGTCCCGGTCGCGGTCCGAAAAGTCGATGTCGATATCCGGCATCGAGATCCGCTCCGGGTTGAGGAAACGCTCGAAAAGCAGGTTGTATTTAAGAGGGTCGATATTGGTGATCCCCAGGCAGTAGGAGACCAGGCTGCCCGCAGCCGAGCCGCGTCCCGGCCCCGTCGAGCTAACGAAAGTGCCGGCGGCGCGCCGATGACGAGACTAGATCGCGCCTCACATGTGTGCAGCGGCGCTGCGTCGAAATCCTTCGACATCCCGGCCCCACCGGGATACCCATGCTCCTGGCCTTGCCGACAAAGTCGCTGACAATCAGAAAGTAGCCGGGAAAACCGGTCTGGTTGATAATCTCCAGCTCGAAGCTCAGTCTTTTCTCCACTTCTTCACCGATTGACCCGTAATGTCTCAACGCGCCTTCCCGGGCCTGTTCTTCGAGCAACTGAATTTCCGTATAACCCTCGGGCAGCGGGAAGACGGGAAGATAATTCTTCCCGAACTCAAGTTTTACCTCGCAGCGTTCGGCGATCTCCACGGTGCGAACCAGAGCATCCTGGTTGCCGGGAAAAAGGGCGTACATCTCATCCGGGCTTTTAAGGTAGAGCTCATGGCTGTCGAAACGCAGTCGCTTGGGATCGTCCAGAACCTTGCCGGTCTGGATACACACCAGGGCGTCCTGGGCCTCGTAGTGTTCGCGATACAGGTAGTGGGAATCATTGGTCACCACCAGCGGGATTTTCAGCTCCCCTGCGATCTTGATAAGATCGGGCAGCACTTTGCGCTCGATTTCCAGCCCGTGGTCCATGATCTCGATGAAAAAGTTCTCCGGCCCGAGCAGGTCGCGGAGCTCGGCGGCGCTCCGTCTGGCTTTTTCCGGCTCATCGCGGTAGATCAGGTCGGCCAGCGGGCCCTTGGCGCAGCCGCTAAGGACAATCAGTCCCCGGCGATACGTCTCTAAATCTTCCAATCCGATGCGGGGTTTATAGTAGAAACCCTTGGTGTAGCCGAGGCTGGTCAGGCGAATCAGGTTCCGGTAGCCCTCGTAGTTCTCGGCCAGCAGGGTCAGGTGATTGTACCTGCCCGCGCCCTCGGGCCGGCGGCTTTCCGGCTGGCCTGTGGTGATATAAGCCTCCATTCCCAGGATAGGCTTTATCCCCTTTTTGAGGGCCTTTTTATAGAAATCTATTATTCCGAACATATTGCCGTGATCGGTAAGCGCAATCGCGCTCATGCCCATGCCGGCCGCACGTTTGACCAGACCGCTTATTTTGCAGGCTCCGTCGAGCAGGCTGTAGTCCGAGTGGTTATGAAGGTGTACGAAAGGCCTGTCCATAAAGACATCTCTTGTGGTTTAAAACGGTCAGGGTATCTTGAAACTATCCATGATCCTGTCGAGCTGAAGCAGGTAGCGATATTTGTTGAGCCTGGAATCGGGGCAGAAAAGCTGACAATCGATCGAGTAACGGCGCCGCTGGGCGGGCACCTCGATGATCTGCGCCACATAGATACCGCCGCTTACCTGGCTAAGGTTTTCCCAGATTCCGTAAATTCGCAGACGGTCGAGTCCCCCGGAAGTGACCCTGGAAGTGTCCACCCGCTCGGGCAAAGTCTGCACGCCCGGGTAAATATCCCCGAGCAGACTGTCGCGCCGGGCTGCGAGCGAGTTTTGAGAATAGTCCGGATCCGGAAGGTTATCCCCCTCCTCCCAGCTGATAAAAATGCTGCGCACCGGATCGGTATGCACGAACAGCAACTGGTTGGCAGGCAGGGAGTCTACGAGGATGCGCTCATAAACCTTGGGCAGTACCAGCGAGAAACCGCAGCATTCGGCGAGCGAGTCGACCAGATTAACATTTGTGCCGCTGTAGTACATGCGAACCTTTTCCTGCTCTTCGAGCTGACGCAGGAAATCCTTATAAATACGGTCGCCGTGAATGCGCACCAGCGGAAAAAGCTGTGCATCGGTCGGCGCGGCGAGACCCGCCACTCTCTGCCCCCGGGCCCAGATATCATAGTTGGTGAAAAAAAGCCCCTGCCCCCGGCGGATTTCCTCCAGCATGGATTCCTCGACAACCTCGGGAAGCAGGCTTATGTGCTCCAGCGATTCTATCAGGATAATCTTATCCCACTCTTTGTAGTGGCCTACTTCCGCGGGTTCGGCTTGAGCGATCTCGAATATCGGCTCCAGGCGCACGGCGTTAAGGGGCACCTCGATCAGACGGCGCAGGTCCTTTTCCGTGGCTTTCCATACCTCATTGGTGCAGATGACCAGAATTTCTTTTTCCCGTCCGAAAGCGCGGGGTTTCTGCAGCTGGAAGTCGCCGCATCCTGCCGCCAGCAGGAGTGTCAAAGCCACAGCCAGTCGGCTTAGAATTCTGCGGACCAAGGTATCCTGATAATATTTTCTAGACATGTCTTAGGCTCCCGAAAAAAAGCACCAAAGGTGTCTGTTTCCAGGGTTTAGCTAAAAACTCCGGGTAGGGGCACAGCCTGCTGCACCCCTGCAGGCGGGGGACCGGCCGGTCGCTGAAAGTTTGATATTTGCCTGGAGCAGGTTTTACGCAACTCGTTGATAGGCTCGTATCTAACGGATTTCTCGTAAGTTACGTAGGCCCTGTCCCTTCTTGAAAGTAATGTTTTTACCTCGAAGGGTCAAGATGGTTGTGTTGGATTTTAGCGCTTGCCTGTATGCTCGGCAGGGGATAAATTGAGCCTGAACGAATCTGAAGACCTGATTACCGGCGCGAGAGCCGGACCCGGGAAGGGGGGGCGGCGGACGCGCTTTTTTGAGCGCGTGCCGCTGAGCGGCCTGTGCGGCACCAGCCGCACAGCCGCCGCCCCCCTTGCGCCACTCCACCATCAGACAATCGAGAGAAAAGGAGAATATATGGCTTTGTTCGAGGTGGTTCTCGTTCCCAGGATAACTTCAGGAGCGGTGCGTCTGCTGGAAAAAGAAACCTCGACTGATCCAGCCTTACCGCTGACAGAGAACCAGGACTGGCAGGAAGCTCTGGAAAAATTTATTCGAAAAACACTTGGGAGTGTAAAGTACCGCTGTAAGCTTACGGAAATAAATAACAAGCCCGTAAAGACACCGGTCATAGAAATTAAGCTGGATTGCACCTTGGGCGCACCTGAGCCGAAACCGCTGGATGAAAGCTACAGGTGGGTCCGGCGGGATGACGCAAAAAAGAAGGGCGACAAGAGACCCCTGAAAAAAGAAGGAAGACTCAAACCGGACCTGGAAGTGGAGCTTTACACCGACGGCGCCAGCCGGGGAAACCCGGGACCTGCGGGAATAGGGCTGGTGCTGCTGCAGCCGGAGACCGGCTACCAGGAAGAATATTGCCGCTATCTCGGCGAGGCGACTAATAATGTGGCCGAGTACACCGCCCTGGCAGAGGGGCTCGCCCTGGCGGTGGAAAGGGGAGCGCGCAAGATAGTTCACCGCACGGACAGCGAGCTGCTGGTGAAACAGCTCAAGGGTGAGTACAAAATTAAAGCGGATACCTTGAAAATGCTTCTCTACCGGGCCAAAGACATAATCGCAACCCTGGAGTCTTTCAGCACCACTCACCTGTACCGGGAGAAAAACTCCCGGGCGGACGAGCTGGCCAACCGGGCTATCGACGGGGTGGAGGAGAGCTAAGAGTTTGACTGTTTAAAATTTCCCAACGGAGGAGCTGGATGAAAAAGCCGTGGTTTTTAGCCTGCTGTGTAATTCTGGGAATAACTATCGCCGGCACAATCTCGCAGGCGGCCGAAAACGGAAAAAAACCCCGCTGGTGGCTCGAGGACGGTATCTGTTTCGTGGGCAACTGGGAGCCCCTGGTTTTCCGTCTGAGGCGCGGCAGGGTCGGCACGGATTACCTGTCCCCCTATGAGGCCGAACACAGCCTGGAAACCATCCGGGCGCTTAAAAAAGCCGGGGTGAACATGATGCTCACCCACTTTTACAAGGGAATGGGCCTTGAGCTTGAAAAGTGGGACTTGCAGTACACCAGGAAGCTCTGCGAGCGGGCCAGGGAAAACGGCATGTACGTGGGAGCCTATATCGGCAGCACGCTGTTCAGCGAGACCCTCTACAACGAGATCCCGGACAGCCGCAACTGGGTTCAGCTGAATAATCGGGGCGAGCCGGTCATCTACTCCGACCAGTACTTCCGCGAGCGGGCGGATTTCACCGTGCAGGGCTATCGCGACCATATCAAGAAGGTAGTTGCCGGGGCCATTACCGATTACGGTATGGACCTGATCCATTTCGACAATTTCTACACCATGTTTCCCCTCGAGGCCGGTTATACCGAACACGTCCAGCAGCTTTTCCGTCGGTACCTGGCGGACAAGTACGGCAAGGAACAACTGTGGGAGCGCCTGGGCTTGACCGATGTTTCAATGATCGGGCCGCCCAGGTTGCCGAGAAGGCCCATGCAGCCGGTAAGCGACCCGCTGGTCCAGGAGTGGGTCATGTTCCGGGTGGAGGCCCTGACCGGATTCGTCCGGGAGCTGAGCGAACACATCCGCTCTCTCAATCCGGAGACCGTGGTGGAGTTCAACCCGCACGGGCTGTGGGGCGAGAACAACGCCTACAGCAGCGGAATGGACCATGCGCGGCTGCTTCCCCTGATGGACATCTTCTGGAGCGAGGACCCCGACCACGCGCATTACTATCCGGAAGATAACCGCCTGGTGAGCAAAATCCGCTCCTACAAGCTGGCCCGCCATTACGGTACCGCACTTTTCAGCTACAACAACAGCCCCCTGGAGCTGGCCGAGGCCATGGCGTTCAACCGGATGTGTATCGGCGATGTGGCCTACTCGGTTCTCGAAAGGGAGGCCGACCAGCGGTTCATCGGTTTCTTCCATCGGAACAAGGAGCTTTACCGCGGCCTGGAGGTGATAGCCGATGTAGGGGTGCTGCGCGACTTCAACTCGCTGACATTCGGCGGGTGGACTCCTTATCTGGCCACCATCCAGGCGGAGCAGACGTTGATACAGGGCCGGGTGCCTTTTGATCTGTTGTTCGAGCAGGATTGGGGGAGGTTTTCCGAGTACCCGGTGGTAGTGGCGGCGGCCCAGGAGAACCTGTCGGATGAGAAGATCTCCCTGCTCAGGCGATATGTGAACTCAGGCGGCGCTCTGGTGGTGGTGGGCGAGACCGGAGCTTACAACGAACAGCGCCGCAGACGCACTGAAGCCGACGGCTTCTGGAGACTCCTGGGTGTCGATTCGAACCCCGCCGCAGAGGGAAAAGCCGCTCGTCTGGAACAGGGAAGCGGCAGGATATTTTACCTTTCGGCTTTTAAGAGCCACGCCGGCGTGCCGGAAACCGATGACCGGGTTTACCCGGATTACTGGCAACTACCGCTTAACCGGGAGGAATTTCTCGAGGGGCTCGCCTGGTGCCGCGGAGGCGAGTACTCGGTTACCATCGAGACCAAGCCGCATATAGCCGCCGCCCATTACCGTAAAGGCAACAGCCGGCAGGTACACCTGGTCAACTACTGGCCCGGCCATCCGGCGCGTTATGTACCGGTTATTTTCAGCAAGCTTGATTTCAAGCCGCGCAAGGCCACTCTCTTCAGCCCCGAGAACCAGCCGCTCAGGCTCGAGTTGGGTAACTATGGCCAGGGACGGTCGGTAATCATTCCGCGTATCGATACCTATGGAGTACTGGTGGTGGAGTGATATCCGCATGTTTTATAAATAACCTGTAGGCACCAGGCGCGCCGTGTCCCTGCGCCGGATTTTGATCAGCGGGCCGTGGGGCGAGCGGCGGGTATAACATAAAAAAACCCGCTTCCTCCGGTCGATGGAAGAAGCGGGTTAAGCGCGGAGTGGTAAATCACATGGGATTTACCGTTTGTTTGCTCTACTTATAAAGAAAAAAATTATGTTCCATAGGCGCCTCCTTGCTGAATTCCAAACGATTATACCATATCTGCCAGTTGTGTCAAGAAAATTCCGTCGATATTTGTCAGGGCAGGCGGCCTAAATTCTTTAGATTCCAGTAGTTCAGTGAGTGTATTCCCGCAGGCCCGATGTTATTCTCCAAATATAACTCATTAGAATTAGGGCAGTTAGAAATCTGTCGAATAATTTTCTAAGTGTCATTATTTCGCTTGAATACCATTCCAATTGGATACCATAATGTTACTATTTAGAGAGTATTATTTTCAAGGAAAATAGCGATATGTAAAAAAAATGCAGAAAAACCACGTTTCAGCGTGCTTTCTCAGGCTAAATTGTCAAATTTTTAGTTTTATTATCCACCAAAAACACAGATTGCCGTAATTTACGATGGATACCTGCGGAGATAAATTGTCCTGACAGCAGGGAGTTTGGTATTTTCTCAAAAAAGCCCGACAGCTTGAGTAACGGCCGCCGGGCTTTTCTAATACCCAGGTGAATTAATCAGGCGCTCAGGGGGTGTTGCCCTGAACCCCTTCCCGATCACGGTAGTAACGTTCGTAAACCTTCCGTGTTACCCAGGTTTTCTCTTCCACCTGGACACATTCTTCCTCGGAAGCACTTGTAAGAATCAGGTCGAAGCAGCCCATGCCGGTGCCCAGGAATTCCGGAAACAGATCGACCACGGTGTCCACGGAGTCGGAATGCTCGAAGACCTCGCTCTGGTCGTAGAAGCAGCTGTCGAGGTAGACCAGCTCGGCCTCCAGCCAGTACTTGCCGTCCGG
>CAZSTM010000202.1:0-7237 GCA_964609635.1 uncultured Gemmatimonadales bacterium | reverse complement strand
TATTCTCTATAGCAGGTTTCAGGAAGATGTGACCGTTTGGCTCTTCTACATCGCAGTCGAGGTAGGCCACGCTTTGACCGTTGCGTGAAGCCACATAGGCCAGGTTTGTAGCCACAGTCGTCTTGCCTGTGCCGCCTTTTCCACTTGCCACAGCGATGATCATTTTCTTTCCTTCTTCTTGTGAAGTCGCCTTCAGAAACAGCGCAACTATTGGTTGGAACGATATTTTCGTTCTAATCTTCCTGTTCCAATTGCTGAATCCGCTGCTGAATCTGCTGTATTCCCTGTGTCATTTCTTCAGCCTGCTGCTTCAGCATGACCAGCTCATCTTCCTTGCTGAGGTTAGTGGGAGGTTGCTGAGGTTCAGCGGTACCTGTACCTTGAAAGCCGGCGCCCATACCCATGCCGCGGCCCATGCCTCTACCCATGCCTCTACCCATGCCTTTGCCCATGCCGCGCCCGCCTCCGCGGCCCATCCCCATTCCACCCCCGGTCATAGGCGATTGTTGGGGTGGCATTGGTGTTACCTGGGAAGGATCCGGCGTGCCGGTCATACCGAAATGACTTGCTACATTCGGCGCTTCTGCTGCACTTAGCTGTCCTGCTTTGAATTGCTCGATCAGATCTTTGACGATGCCCGAACATCCAACGATTATACCGATTTCGGCAGCGGAAAGAGTTTGATGGGCATTCGGTCCACAATTACCAGTAAGCACAAACTTCACATCCTTTTCCGCCATCAATTGGGCAGACTGGATGCCTGCGCCTCCACCGAGCGCTACATTCGGGTTCTCTATGGCTTCAAATTCCATTGTGTCCGTATCGACTACCAGGAAATACGGACAGCGACCAAACCTGGGATCTACTTTCGCATTCAAATGGTTTTCAGTAGCGGTAACAGCTATATTCATGGTAGAACTTCCTTTCAAGAAATTAGCCGCGACGGAGCGGTGCACATCGGGATGCACCGCCCCGGTTATCGCGACACTAGAGTTGCTCTAAAATTACTTTTTAGTCTTTGTTTCGAGTTCCTCGATCCGTTTCTTGATCCCTTCCAGGGCATCCTCGAAATGCTCGGCTTGACCCTTAAGCATTTCCAATTCCTGCTCTTTTGTCATGCTCGGGGTAAACGTCGGGGTGGTGTAGGTCAAGGGATACGCCGGAGGGCTCCCAAAAGCAGGCAAGCCTGAGCTTGCCCGCTGCCAACCGGTCAGGCCGGTGGCATAATACCAATTGCGCCGACCGCGGCCGCCCCCGCGGCCCCATCCCCCAACACCCTGCCCCGGAATATGATTCATGAATCCGGGAACGGGATATCCTGCGCAGTATCCTGCAGCCCTGCCTGTCATCGGGCCCATTCCAGCCGGGCCTGTTCTGTCTCCACCTGGCATTTCAATGCTCCTTTCTTTGTTAGAAAACATTTTAAGAGGTACTCAAGATGCTGTGAGATCAACAGTTTCACCACCAGCGCCCTCGGCCTCGGCCGAAACCGCGTCCCCGACCACGTCCAAACCACCCGCCGTACGGTCGACCCCAAACTGGATATGGTGTAGGACTATAGGTCGGCATCATGCCTCCATACGTACCCGTAGTCAAAAAGCCTCTGCCGGGAATCGGATTGGCATAGCCGGGCACCGGGTAGCCTGCGCAATAACCTGCCGCACGGCCCGTCATCGGACCCGTTCCAAGAGGTCCCGTTCTATCGCCTGCCGGCATTGCGATCACCTCCTTTCCTTTTTCTATAAAATTGCCTGTTTGTTGCTCTTCACCTCCGGTAATACCCAAACTGAATTCAGGCTCCTCGCCATCCGGAAGCTTCATGACACAAAAACCCCTCCCGAGCCCGCTAAACGGGCCTTTCCCTAACGGTCCTGTTCCATCAAATCCAGGCAAAGCTACCTCCTTTCCAATTTGACCATTATCCTCTGGTCATTGTCGCACCGCATTTTGTGCAGGTCATTTGGTTGCATGGCTGTCCTTGAGTATGCGGCACCCTATCACCGCACTTTGGGCATACACAATAGCCACCCGGTCCTGCTGCAAATTGTCCCCCCATACGTCCCCGCCCACCACCTCCTCCAGTGGGCGGTCCTGTTCCGTCTCCTCTGGGCATGGTATTACCGCCTTTCTTTTTTCTAGAGATTTTCCTGTTTGTTGCTTTTCACCTCTAGTAATACCCAAACTGAATTCAGGCTCCTCGCCATCCGGAGGCTTCATAACACAAAAACCGCTCCAGCGTCTTGTAAATGGACCTTTTCCCCAGCGGTCCGTTTTCATCATATCCTGGCAAAGCTACTTTCATAATTATTATGGAAAGCAAAACGTGGACCAATTAGAAGACAGACGATGGTAAGGGTTGTAAATATAATATTGGCAGGGAGTTTCGAATGTATTACTGGCAAAGGGATAGCAAGAAAGAATTGCATTATGCAATTATAACAATAAAACTATTATTGCATAATGCACTACTTTTTCTACTTTTGGCTTCGATCATCACCCGGGCAACTACCCTATCCCCCCTTAAAAAGGGATAGGGAGTTTGCCGGTCGGGAGAGAAATACAAATCCAGTGGATCACCGGAAAAACTCAATGGATAAGGTATCTAAAGCGGTAACCACCGATCGGTGGTTACCGGATTAAGCTCAGTTCTCAATACAAGAAAACCTTGTCAGGATACATTTAACGCTCTGATGGCTCCATTTCTTATTGCCATTTTTTGTTTCCCTCTTTTCTCATTCTCGTCCGTTATTTATCCTAGGTCAATAACGGATAAAGGATGAAAGTCCCCGTGAACATCAGTGATATTTGCCCGGAAAATAGAAAAGCGGCAGACCCGCGTAAAACGCAGGAAAGCCGCTTGTTTGCTTGGTGCCGGCGGACGGACTCGAACCGTCATGGGGTCGCCCCCGCGGGATTTTGAGTCCCGTGCGTCTACCAGTTTCACCACGCCGGCGGAGAAGGTCTTTTCACTTAAATGCCAATGGCTGTTAATTGAAAAAATACTATTTTCAATCGATCCAGTCAAGGGGGTTTTCATATGGCAGGCCGGGATCACCCGATTATTATTTGAACAAATGATGGCTTTAATTTACATTTAATCTGGTCGGGTTAATTGCTCCGACAAAATAAATATCGAAGACTCACCGCAGCAGGCTGCAGGGAATCTTCGATTGCTAAGGTTTTTTTGATTATTACTATTCGCTCGCTAACCCCGCGGCAAAACGCGGGGAATGCACTCGCTATTCAATTCAACCGGCATGGAGGAAATCAGGATCATGCAAGAGTGCGTGCCGTACAAAAAGGCAATCGGGTTGAAATACCCGGAGCAAATTGTTCTGGCGGTAACGGTTGCTCCAGGCGATAAAGTCAATGTGATCACTCTCGGCTGGAGCATGCTCTGCTCCCACGAACCACAGTTGATGGCCATTTCGGTAGGGAATACCCGCTATAGCTACGAACTTTTAACCGGCTCGGATGAATTCGTCCTGGCATTTCCCGGGCGAAACATGGCAAAACAGGCGCTGTTTTGCGGTACGCACAGCGGCCGGGAGGTGGATAAGATCGCCGAGACCGGTCTGGAGCTCAGTCCCGCGCGCGAGGTAAGTGTGCCGTTGTTGAAACAGGCGGTGGCCAATTTCGAAATGCGGATAACCGACAGGCTCATCACCGGGGACCACACCATTTTTATCGGCAGGGTTCTGGCTTCTCACCGGCATGTTGAACCTGAGGAGCGCCTGTTCACTCTGGGCCCCGGTTATGAATTGGGTTACCCTAAATGGATCCCGCAGCAGTCCGGGCAGGGATGAACCTGTGTGCCCGCCCTGAACAGGGCACGGCTCCTGCTCCACTCGCGCGCGTTCGCTTGCGAGCCCTGCCCTGTGTCTCTACGGTTGTTTTCTTTTCAGAGCTCGAAATACAGATATTTAATTCCCTCAGCAAAAAGGAATTGTCCAATGCTTGACCCTCAGATAGAACTCCGAGTTCGTTCCTGGCTGGCGCCCGAGTTCGATGAAAAGGTGCGCGAAGAGATAGAAAGTCTGCTGGAAGCCGGGGCCTGGGAGGAGCTGACAGACCGTTTTTACCGGGACCTCGAGTTCGGTACCGGCGGTCTTCGCGGTGTGCTGGGTGCCGGCACCAACCGGATGAACGAATACGTGGTCCGCATGACCACCCAGGGCCTGGCGGAATATATCCTGGCACACGGGGGGAAAAAGCCCAGCGGGGTTATCGCTTATGATTCCAGGCACCAGAGCGATTCGTTCGCCCTGGAAACCGCTCTGGTGCTGGCGGGCAATGGTATCAAGGCTTATCTGTTCCGCCGGCTTAGGCCTACTCCCCAGTTGTCTTTTGCCGTACGGCGGCTCGGAGCAACTGTGGGTGTGGTGATTACCGCCAGCCACAATCCGCCGGAATACAACGGCTATAAGGTTTACTGGAGCGATGGAGGCCAGGTGGTGCCGCCGCAGGACGAGGGGATTATCGAGCAGGTGCGCAAGGTTTCGAGCCTCGAGCAAGTCAAATGGATCTCGCGCGAGACGGCCGAAGCCGAGGGCTTGCTGGAGTGGCTCGGACCGGAAATGGATGAGGATTTCCTGGCCGCGGTGGCGGAGCAAGCTCTCCAGCCGGAAGTGGTCAGAAAGGTGGCGAAAGATTTCGGTGTGGTTTTCACCGGGCTTCACGGTACCGGAGCGACCCTGGTCCCCCAGGCGCTCGAACGGCTGGGAGTGACCCGTCTGGATGTGCTGGCCAGCCAGCGTGACCCGGATCCTGAGTTCTCCACGGTGGAAAGCCCGAATCCGGAGGAGAAAGCCGCCCTGGAGCTGGCCATCGCCAGGGCCAAGGAAACCGGTGCCCGGCTGGTAATCGGCACGGACCCGGACTGCGACCGCATGGGGATCGCCTACCGCCGGGCCGATGGTGAGTTCGAACTGCTCAACGGCAACCAGATCGGCTCGCTTTTCTGCCACTACCTGCTCAGCCGGCTCGCGGAAAGAGAAGCTTTGCCGCCGAACCCGGTGATAGTCAAGACTATAGTGACCACTGAGCTCCAGCGTGCCATTGCCGAAAGTTTCGATGTCCGGGTGGTCGATGTGCTTACCGGCTTCAAGTACATCGGCGAACAGATCCGTCTTTTCGAAACCGAACTCAACGGTCCGGTATTTATCTGCGGCGGCGAGGAAAGCTACGGCTACCTGGTGGGCACCTATGCGCGCGACAAGGATGCCGTGGTCAGCTCGCAACTGATCGCCGAGATTGCCGCCTGGTGCGAAGATCGGGGTAAGACCCTGGGAGATTACCTGGATGAGATTTTCCGCCGGTACGGTGTCTATCTGGAGAGCCTGCGCTCGCTGACCCTGAAAGGCAAGCAGGGAGCGGAGCAGATCGGCAGCCTGATGGAAGCTTTTCGCAAGGACGTGCCCAAAGAGATCTCGGCAAGCCCGGTGGTGGGCTGCTGGGACCTGGCCTCCGGGCAGCGAACCGACCTGCTGAGCGGACAGCGCACCGAAACTGATTTGCCCTCCTCGAACGTGCTGGTTTTCTACCTGGAGGACAAGGGTAAAGTAACCATGCGTCCCAGCGGCACCGAGCCCAAGATCAAATTTTATTTCGGAGTGGTACGGCCGGTCGGACCTTCCGAGGAAGTGGCCGCGGCCAGGAGTGAGGCAAAAAAGCGCCTGGATCGCCTGGAGACGGATTTCATGGCTCTGGTACAGGAGGCTTTAAGCTGATTTTCAGGCTGTCAGAAACCCTCTTCCGCTTAAGCCCGCGGCTTCAGCCTCTTCAACTGCCCGGCGGTATTCATCCCGGGTCGGGCGCCGGTCTATTTCCGGTCGGCTGCCGGCATGATAGCAGGGCCTGTACTGATCCATGATGTTCACGTAGGAATCGGGTGAGAGCTCTTTAGCGATCCATTCGGCCCAGGCTGCGGTTCCGGCCAGCCCCTGGGGCATTACCAGGTGACGGATCAATAAGCCCCGATAGGCGATGCCCTCCGGCTTGGTTTTCAACTCTCCCACCTGAGCATGCATCTCGGCTATGGCGGCCCGCGCCCGTGTGCCATAGTCGGAGGCGCTGACAAAGCGCTCGCCCACGGAGTCATCGAAGAACTTAGCATCCGGCATGTAGATATCCACCACCCCATCCAGCAGTTTGAGCGCCCGGATGTTTTCGTATCCCCCGCAGTTATAAACCAGCGGCAGGCTCAGCCCGGATTCCGCGGCAAGCTCAACCGCCGCAACGATGGAATTGAGGTAGTGGGTCGGGGTCACCAGATTGATATTGTGGCAGCCTGCGAGCTGGAGCTCCAGCATCAGCCGGGCCAGCTCCTCGGTAGTCAGAGCATGTCCGCTGTCGGCGCCGTGGCTGATATCCCAGTTCTGACAGAAACAGCAGCGCAGGTTGCAGCCGCAGAAAAAGATGGTGCCCGAACCCAGCCGCCCGACCAGCGGCGGCTCCTCGCCGAAATGGGCGAAAGCTCCGCTTACTCGAACCTGGTGCTCGGAACCGCAGACACCCAGATTTTCCCCGGTACGCTCGGCACCGCAGGCGTGAGGGCACAGGCGGCAGGGCCGGGAGAGCTCGGCTAAAGCCTCCGCGCGCCCGGCCAGTTCACCGCGCTGGTGGAGGGCCAGATAGGATGGAGTGAACATTGAGAGAGAAATCTATTCATTGTCGCGAAGGTAATGGATCTCGGAAATGACTGTCTGGTCGTTTTTGATCAGGATTTCAGTATGCTCGATCAACCGGGCGGCCTCCTCGGCCGTGTTGTCCTGTTTTGCGGCCAGTCGGAAGTCGGCGAGGGCTTTTTGACGGAGCCGGATGGCTTCGAGCAAGGCCTGTTCGGTCAGCAGCCCTTTGTTGATCGCTTCTTCGAAGTCCAGGTCCTGATCCTCGGCATGGTCCAGAGGCTCGGCCAGCCGGTTGTAAAGAACACCTCGCCGGTAGTGATACTCGGCTGAAGAATCCAGGGCGATGGCCTGATCGTAGGCTTTCAGGGCTCCTTTAAGGTCTTTACGCTTTTCGAGCAAATCGGCGATATGCGCCAGAATCACCGGCTTTTGCGAATCCTGCGCCACCGCCAGACCATCCCGGTAATACTGCAGAGCACTGTTGGATTTGCCCGCAGCTTTTGCACTGGCGGCAAGCTGAATATGGATGTAGGGATAGGAGGAATCCTGTGCGGCGACCGATTCGAAAAATTTCAGTGCCTGGGCCGGGCTGCCGCTTTTGAGACAGG
>CAZSTM010000201.1:0-7258 GCA_964609635.1 uncultured Gemmatimonadales bacterium | reverse complement strand
TCGAACTGCCCGACTTGCAGGCTTTCCAGCAAGATAAAAAAGGCGAGAAAAAATACCAGACCACCACCATAATGTGTTTCGGCAGGGTGCGCTGGGTCGACCCGGGTAAAAAGAATGAAACCCTTAAAGCGGGCATTCGTTTCGAACGGATGGCGGAATCCAACCGACGGTACTTGAGCAGGCTGTTTGAGGAAGAATCCGTCGAGTCCGCTTCCTGAACTGTCGAAGTTAGAGGTCGGCCGCCCATGTTTTCGGCTTACACCAAAAAAGTCCAGGAAGCTTATCTCACCCCGGCCAACCTCGAGGCCAGGACGCAGAAATGGCTGGACGATATCGAGCCTTACAACCGCCGCGAGGTGCAGTTCGATCTCCAGAGAGCGGCTCTGGTGATCGTGGACATGCAGCGGTTTTTCTGTGAACCCGGGCAGCCCCTTTACACCAAAAACAGCGCGGCCGTCTTGCCGAAAATCCGGCTTTTGACAGAGCATTTCCGCGAGCGGGGCCGGCCGGTAATTTTCGCCGCCCAGCAGAACAAGGGTGAGCTTATCGACCGGGGAGAGTCTCTACGCAAGTGGTGGCCCACCGTGCCGCTCGAGGGTACCCGGGAGGTGGAGGTGGTGGAAGCGCTTGCACCCCTGCCCTCTGAAAAAGTGATCGCCAAGCGGCGCTACAGCGCTTTTTTCGCCACTGATCTCGAACTGACCCTGCGTTCGATGGGGGTGAGTCAGGTAGTCACTGCGGGGCTGTTTACCAATGTCTGTGTCGAGGCTACCGCCAGGGATGCCTTCATGCACGACTTTCTGGTATTCCTGCCTGCGGATGCCTGTGCCGCGATGAACGAACAGATGCACCTGGCCGCCTTGCGCACTCTCGCCTATTGGTACGCAAAGGTCTTAACGGTCTCCGCGCTGATCCAGGAATAGCCCACCGTTAAAAATCCCGGTAAAATCCTAAAGCCTTACCTGCTAAAAATCGATAATGATAGAGAGCGAAGATGAACTTTGCCTCAGGGCGAGGAAATCTCGCGTCGTGCTCCTGCGCTGTTGTTACCGGGAATACGACCTTCTAGCGAAGCACCCGGGTGAGACCCGCCACAGGGCTTTGTCCGGAAAATTAATGACACCAAACAGTGGGGGAATAAACCATGAATTGTCCTGCCTGTAACCTTGACTATGATCAGATGGCGGAACAGATCGAAGGGGGAAATTTTGCAGTGATCGACAACCTGATCGAGGATCTGACAGCCCGGAAGGGCGCTGAGAATCAAGCGGCAATTATTTTTTGCCCTTCCTGCCGGGAAATTCTGGCACGCCTGCATGCCAGGGTGGCCGCTCAACTGAGGAAGCAAACCCTGGGAAACATCCATAATCTGCTGGATGAAGCGCACGAGCGGCGCAGTCCTAAAAAACAAAGCTGAACCTGGATAGATTTATTTCCGGGTGGAAATATTTGATAGGCTATAATCTACAGCCTACAGCCTATAGCCTGCAGCCTAAAGCCCACAGCCTGAAGAATCCACCATATATCTAAATTGTAAAAATACCGGGTCGTAGAAGGGAAAAATTCAGGGAAGCGGTCGATTGGTGAGCATCACGATGCCGTTTTTTATCACGTGGTAGAGTTTGCCGCCGCTCCTGGAATCTGCGGCCTCATAGGCCCGCATCAGTCCCAGTACCTTGTGGATAAACCGGCGGGTCTCGGGGAAAGGCGGCACACCACCGTTGCGGTCGACTGCGGCCGGCCCTGCATTGTAGGCGGCCAGGCTCAGCCTGAGGTCCTCATTGTAGATTTCCAGCATCCTTTTCAGGTAACGTGTCCCACCCAGGATGTTCTGCTCCGGGTTGAAAACCTCCCTTACTCCCATTTCCCGGGCCGTTCCCGGCATCAACTGCATCAAACCCAGAGCCCCCTTGCGGCTTGCTGCGCGGGGATTGAAAGCGCTCTCGGCGTGGATTACCGCCTTGATCAAACCGAAACTCACGTTGTGATAATCGGCCGCCCTGCGGATCAGGTTGTCGTAGCGGCTGCCTGCAGATGAGAAAGCTCCGCCGGCCGTGGCCTGCCCGAAACCATGACTCGACCCGGGAACCGGAGTCTTTTTAAGCGGAACGATTCTCCCGGAAGGCCGGTTGGCCAGATGGATTTTCCCGCTTTCATCTCGATAAGAGTAAATCTCGGCCCGCAACAGCCCCGGGATCGTGCAGAGCCACGCTGTATATGCCAGCCAGACTGCGCAGAGCCTAAATTTTTTTACCATGGAATATTTTCCCTGTTTGGATACTCCATCGCTTGCTGCCCGGCAGACCGTTTTGCGGCGGGCTCCATCACAGTTGACCCCGAGTATGATCGGGATTCTATTTAAAAACTATCGGCCGGAAATCCACCGGCCTTGATTTTTTTGCGGTTTTTTTACACAGATTACGCAGACCCTGAGTAAAGCGGTACTTTTTCCGAAAGGGGTTCCACTGCCTGGAGCAGGACATCGGCGCCGAACCTTACCGGGTCGGTGGCCGGAAGCCCGGTCAGCCGGGAGGCCTCTTCCACTGCACTTTCGGCCTCGCTTTCACTCAAGTCCCGGGTGTGAAGAGATACAGCAGCCACTTTCGCCGGCTTTACCAGCCGCATGGCTTCCTCGTACAGGGCCACATATTCGTTGAGCGGGGGCATGGGCAAGTTTACATGATCGACTAATTTCTGGGTGGCGCGGTGGCAGAGTATCATTGCATCGGGAAGGCAGCCGTGCATCAGCGACAGGGTAACCCCGGAATAGACCGGTTGAGCCAGAGCGCCCTGTCCCTCCACCACCATAAGGTCCGGCTTCTCGAGCTCGAATGCCTCCAGCACCAGCCTTTCGGCAGCTCCGGCGGTGAAGTCGCTCACTACATGGTCGACGGCGATGCCGCTCTCGGCAATGGCGATACCGGTTTGCCCGGTGGCACAGAAAGCGGCTGCCACACCTTGATTCCGGGCAAGCTGCACCAGTTCGAGCGCGGTAGTCATCTTGCCGGAGTTGCAGTCTGTTCCCAGGGTCAGGACTACCCTGGCCCGAACTTGCTGGGCCAGAGCGGTGCCGACTTCCAGGTCGTCCGGTGTGAGTCTCAGGTCGGTTATTTTGCCGCCGCCTCTGGCCGCGGCGGCCGCCAGCTCCTTGTCCTCGGCGAGTATGGTATGGAGTCCACCCACCACCTCGAGCCCCTTTTCCAGAGCGAGGATGAGCTGGCTGCGCCATTGCCCGGGCAGCCCGCCTCCGGCAGGCGCCACCCCGATCACCAGGCGCCTGGGCCCGAATTTCAGGGCGGCGGCCAAGTCGGCCACCACCGGGATGCCGCGGCCGAGCCCGCTGACTGAATAAGCATCGCTTCCGGCATGGAAACTGTCGATGACCGCCACTACGGTTTCCGGAGCGTAGCGCAGCAGACCGTAAGCGGTCTTGCTCATCCCGTCGTCGGCAAAAGCGCCCTCGGCAAGCAGTACTGTGGGAAGTTTTTCCATGGATGGTTATCTCGTTTCACAAGAATTGATTAAGATAATATCTGTTGGTACGGCGGGCAACAGGTTTCACTGCCAAAACCGGCTCTTATTTTGATTGCGTTTTATTTTGTGGATTGCTATATTAAATTTAAATTTACTAACTTGAGGTAAGTTAAGGAATTGGCGGTTTGGCTGGTTTGTTTAAGATTGTCCGGGCCGGCAGCCGTTGGGCCTGAGTCCGGCATTCCCGAGCTGTTTTTACCTCGTTGCTCAAGTTATCTGCTGTAGCATTCAGGGGGCGCTATGTCGGGCCATTCCAAATGGGCGACCATCAGACGCAAGAAAGGCAAAGAGGATGATAGGCGGGGTAGGATTTTTACCAAGCTGATCAAGGAAATCTCGGTGGCGGCACGCCTGGGAGGTGGGGATGCGGATTCGAATCCGCGGCTGCGCAGCGTGATCGATACGGCCAAAGCTGCCAATATGCCCAAGGATAATATCGAACGGGCGATCAAGAAGGGAACCGGGGAACTGCCTGGAGTCAGCTTCGAGGAGGCGGTTTACGAGGGCTATGGGCCGGGCGGGGTGGCCTTGTATATCGAGGTTTTTACCGATAACAAGAACCGGACGGTGAGCGATATGCGCCACCTGCTGACCAAGCACGGCGGAAGTATGGGCGAGACCGGCTGCGTGGCCTGGATGTTCAGCCAGAAAGGCCAGGTTTATATCGATGCCGGTCAGTACGACGAGGAAACCGTGCTGCTCGAGGCGAGCGAGCTTGGCGCTGAGGATATGATCACCGAGAACGACCTGCATGTGATTACCACCGCGCCGGACGACCTGGCGGCTTTGAGAGACGGTCTGGCTGAAAAGGGCATCGAGGTGAAAGACTCCGAGGTAGTCATGGTACCCTCGAACACGGTCAAGGTTGAAGAGAAAGACGCCGGGAAAGTGCTCAGGCTGATGGAGTCGATCGAGGACCACGAGGACGTGCGGCGGGTCAGTTCGAACTTTGATATCGACGAAGAGGTGCTGGAAAAGCTTGCCGGCGACCAGGGGTGATAACCAGGTTTCGAATGAAACCATTCTCGGAGTGGATCCGGGCGGCAATGCGACCGGTTTCGGAATTGTCCGCCGGGGAAAGTCCGGGATCGAGATGCTGGCCTGCGGCGTTACGCGAGCCCGCCGGGGAGAGACTGTTGCCGAGAAGCTTTCCCGCATTTTCCATTTCATCGGGGAGCGGATCGAGCAATACCGACCCGGTTGCCTGGTGGTGGAGGATGTGTTTTTCGGCAAGAACGTGCAAAGCCTCAAAGCCATCGGCCAGGTTCGGGGGGTGATTATCCTGGCCGGGGCGATGGCCGGCTTGCCGGTACATGAGTACACTCCCCGGGAAGTAAAAAAGAGCGTGGTCGGACGGGGAGATGCCTCTAAAGAACAGGTCCAGCAAATGGTCAAGTCGCTGCTGGGACTGGATACAATTCCTGAACCCAGTGATGCCGCCGATGCTCTCGCCGTTGCGCTCTGCCATTCCCATCGTCCGAAATTTCTTGTCCCCTGATCTCCGCAAACCCGGAAAATATTTTATTTTGAGCCAAAATACATAAACAGAATACAGGAGTCGGAAGAAAAAAAACAGTGGCAAAGGCACAAAGGGAAAAGGCTGAGAACGGTATTCAGTTGTTGGTTGTTAGTTGTCAGTAAGTCGGTAACCAGCGACTAACAACCAGCCACCAGCAACTAAAAAATTTCTTTAACTCTGTGCCTTAGTGCCTGGAGTGGTGCCAGGCTGAGCGGAAACTTTGCCACTTTGTCCCTTAACATAAATATGGCTGGAAATATAGCCCCATTAAGTGTAATCTTACTTGAAAAAGAGTCGGAACCTTAGATATGATCGCTCTGATTGAAGGCAAGCTGCTGGAAAAATCCAAAGACTCGGTTGTGATATCGGCGGGCGGGGTGGGTTATTTGATAGCGGTGCCTACCAGCACCCTGGAGAACCTGCCCGAGACAGGCGAGATAGTTACCTTACGCACCTATTTCCACGTGCGCGAGGACACTCTGCAGCTGTATGGATTCCTCACTCACCAGGAGCGCGGGATGTTCGAGAAGTTGATCACGGTAAGCGGGGTGGGACCGCGCGTGGCTCTGGCGGCCCTTAGCAGCCTGAATCCCGAGCGCCTGGTTCTGGCGGTGGAACAGTCGCAGACCTCACTGCTGTCCAGGATTCCGGGCATCGGCAAGAAAACCGCCGAACGTATGGTGTTCGAGCTCAAGGATAAGCTGACAGACCTGGTGCCCCTGGAAGCCATCACCGGCCGGGCCGGGGATGTAGGGGAGGAAGCGGTCACCGCCCTGGTATCGCTGGGTTATTCGAACGCCCAGGCCGCAAGCGCGGTGCGCCGGGCGCTCGAGGATGCCGGGGAGGGTGTCGAGAGCGGAGAACTGGTGCGCCGGGCACTGATCCAGATCTGATTAAAATAGAGCCCCTTATTAAAATTAATCGCAGGGGCGAGGCATGCCTCGCCCAACTGCCTTACGAGAATGAAAGACAATCCTGATAGACACCAAGACCTGACTTCTCCCGATGCGCGTAAGGATGAGCTGAGTTTCGAGAACAGCCTTCGTCCCGCCACCATGGAGGAGTTTGTCGGCCAGCCCAAGCTGAAAGAGAACCTGCAAGTGTTTGTCGAAGCGGCTCGTCAGCGGCACGAGGCTCTCGACCACTGCCTGTTTTGCGGCCCTCCCGGACTTGGCAAGACCACCCTGGCCCATATCATCGCCCGGGAAATGGAGGTGAACATCCGGGTGAGCAGCGGCCCGGTACTGGAAAAAGCCGGAGACCTGGCGGGCCTGTTGACCAACCTCGAAGAGCGGGATGTTCTGTTCATCGATGAGATCCACCGCCTGCGTTCCAACGTGGAGGAGTACCTCTACCCGGCGATGGAGGATTTCAAGCTCGATATCATGATCGACACCGGCCCCAGCGCGCGCACGGTCAAGATCCCGCTGAAACGTTTCACCCTGATCGGAGCCACCACCCGCAGCGGTCTGCTGACCAGCCCGATGCGTTCGCGGTTCGGAGTGGTAGGCCGGCTCAATTTTTACAATGAAGAGGAATTGCTGCGCATTGTCCGGCGCTCGGCTTCCATCCTGGCGGTGGAGATCGACCAGAAGGGAGCATTCGAGATCAGCCGGAGATCGCGGGGCACGGCGCGGATCGCCAACCGCCTGCTGCGGAGAATCCGCGATTTCGCCCAGGTGCGCGGTGATGGAAAAATAACCCGCGAGGTGGCCTGCCGGTCACTCGAAATGATGGAGGTGGATGAATCGGGTCTGGACGAGATGGACGTGGCGATCCTGCGCACGCTGGTGGAGAAGTACGAGGGCCGTCCGGTGGGTATCAACACCCTGGCCGTTTCGGTAGGTGAGGAGCCGGATACCATCGAGGAGGTTTACGAGCCCTTCCTCATCCAGCGCGGCTTTATCAACCGCACACCGCGCGGCCGTGAGGCCACTCCCATGGCGTACCGTCACCTGGGCCTGCCCACGCCGAAACACCTGGGCGGAACCGACGGCGGCCAGGGTGAACTGTTCGGCCAGGATTGATTCTTTCGCAAGCGAGTGGGGGAACCATGGATTTTTCCGGCCTCACCGGAAGTCTGGGTAGATTTCTGGTTGTTTTCGGCCTGTTGATAGTCGGGGTCGGCCTGCTGCTGCTGTTCGCCCCTAAGGTTCCCTGGCTCGGTCGCCTCCCGGGGGACATAATCATCCGCCGGGAAAACTT
>CAZSTM010000200.1:0-7288 GCA_964609635.1 uncultured Gemmatimonadales bacterium | reverse complement strand
TGCGTAAATCGCATTGCGGAAGATGTTCAACAGAATCTGCTGCATCAGGCTCGGATCGATCCGGACACCCACAGTATGTTTGGGAAACTCTCGTTTTATATCGATCTGCGGAGACTGGTTCTCGAGTTCAACCTCTATGAAAGAGAGCACTTCATCCACATAGCCGGTTAAATCTATCCAGCGCAAATCAGGCTTGAACGGTCGGGTATAGATCAACAGGTTGGTAACTATTTTGTCCAGGCTGGCCACACCCTCGATAATCTTCTTGACCAGGTTCCGGCGGGGATCGTCATCTTCCAGGTCGCGCTCGAGCAGGGCTGCGAAACCGCCGATGCCTCCCAGGGGGTTTCGGATCTCATGCGCCACGTTGGCCGCCATCTCCCCCAGCGCACTCAAGGTGCGGGAGCGGTTGACCTCGAGCTTGAGCTTGTTGATTGTCGACAGGTCGGTAAATATCTCTATGGCTCCGACCAGTTTGCCGGAGTTGTCGTGCACGGACTGAACTCTCGATTCCACCGGCACCTGAGATCCTCCCTTACAACTAAGCAGTCTTTCGGTACTTTCGGTCTCCGTTTCGCCTGACTCGAGAAGCTTACCTATGGAAAATTTGCTCACTCCGGCAATATCAAACGGCAGCAGGTCATAGCCGGCGCCCAGGATCTCATCGCGGTTATACCCGGTAATCGCCTCGGCCGCCTGGTTGAACATTACCACTTCGCCCTTAAGATCAACGCCCAACACACCACACCCGAACTGCACAAGGGCGCCGGCACAAAACTTATCGATGAGCTTTGAAATGGTTTGCGCCATTGGATATGACTCGGATGCCTTCAAATTCTTTCAAGGAGTTCTTTTTTCTTGGCTTTGAATTCTTGCTCGGTCAGGATTCCCGCCATGCGAAGCTCATCAAGCCGGCGGATTTGTTCGATAATGTCGCTTCCCTGTTCCCTTGTCTGCCGCTGTGGGCGATAGGCTTCTTGCCCTGACTGAACCGGGTCCGGCACCGCCTGCACCCGGTTCTTGCCCACTGCAGAAGGTTCATTTTTTTGTACGGGCTCCGGTAATTCCAGGGAGAAATGATCGGGTATTTTCCCAAGGTTTTCGAGTTGTTTATATTGTCTAAGCCGGCTTTCGAGTCTTTGCAGTTGCCCGGAGAATTTACCGGCATTTTCTCTCAGGGCGAGCAATTCGAGGGCGTGTCGCATCTTGAGCTTCACGTCCTCCAGGCGGAACGGCCTGACAATCGTATCGTAAGCTCCGATCTTATCCAGGTGTTCTACATCATAGGAGCCTGCATGTGAAACCAGCAGATAGACCAGAGAATTCTTTTGCCTGGCATGAATCCGGGCTATAAGCTCACCGACTGATTTCTCGACGATCCCACTGCTGATAATCGCCAGTGGGAATCTGTTCCGCGAGATAATTTTCAGGGCTTCAGCGCTGTCAACCGCCACCTGCACGGCGAAACCATTTTGTTTCAGATGATTGGTCAGCAGCTCTCGGCTCAGCAGCTCTTGATCGACAAGCAGGATGTTAAGATGAGCCATCCTTTATATCGCCCGCTTTTAATCATTTCGCGAAACACTGCCGCCCTTTCCCGGCAAAACATTGGAAAAGCCGGTGGCGAAAAATCAATCTGCTGCTTCTCCTTCTTCCTCTTCTTCTAAGTCGGTAACCTGGCCGGCGCCTTCGCCAACAACATCCTTGAGTGATACACGCTTAAATTCGATCTGGTTTTCCTCCAGTTCAGCCATCACCCTTCTTTGCCTGCCATCGACCTTTCGCACTACCTCGTTAATGCCGACAAGTACTCCCGGCCACAGGTTTTGCAGGACGTAAATCCTGCGTTCTTTGCCGAACTGGTCAACAAACTTGGAGTTGAAATTTTCCTGTTCTTCATTGACATCTACTTTGATCTGGTCTAGTTTTTTTATTTTTTCCAGTAGCTGGGCTAGTTCTTTCTCTTTGTCGGGAGGGAATTTGGGCAGTCTTTTTTTCAGCAGATCGAGAAAATCCAGCCGTTTTTTCAGTAATTTTTCTTCCTCTCCGATCATGGAGATTTCTTCCTGGAGGTCCTGATATTTCAAATTGACCTCATCTTTAACGATTTTACCCACCTTGACCGAGGTTTTGGTATCGCTCATGGAACCGATGGTTTTGGCCTTAATGCTACTGCCGCTGAACACGGTGCTGCCCGAGATGAGCCCCCGATCGCGCATGGCTCGGACTTCGCTTTCGGCGTGTATCACGCTGTTGAGAATGTAGGAGCCGACCTCGATGTCCTTACCGGCGGATACGATGCCCTCCTGTATAAAGAGCGCCTTTACCGAGCCGTCGGCGACAACTTTGGCCTTTTTCTCTTTCTGCGTGCCGATAATTCCTTTTTTTACTTCGATACTCCCGCTGGTGGAGACTAATTCCGCGGCTTCCACCGTACCCCGCACGATAATATTGCCCTCGGTATGGACCTGGAAATCCGCTTTCACATCACCGTTTATCACCACATCGCCCGGATAGGAAATGTTACCGGTGGAAAAGTCCACGTTTCCGCGCACCACATAGACATTTTCCACATGGAGCAAATGGTCCTCGAAGAAGACGTTGCCGATCAGCGTGGAGTAAAGCTTTAACTCGTCCTCTGAAAGATAGGTGTTCTTCCCTCTGGGCAGAGGTACATCTTCTCCGGTTCGGGCTTCGAGCTTATGATTAGTGACCGTGTAGCCCGTCTCCCCCAGCGTGAACGGGGTTTTCACCGCCAGCAACTGGTCCTTGTCCACTACTTTAATGAGATTGATATTCTTGAAATCCACCGAGCCGTCCTCTTTGAGCAGCGGCTGGCTTGATTGTTCGATATCGATCTTGAGATCGATCTTGGCGTCCTTGCCGTTGATACGGGGTTTGCCGCGTGCCACCACCGCCTTACGCACCGGCTGGCCGGCTTTGATGAGCTTGGCGATTAGTTTCTCATCGATGCCGTAATCCACTCCGCGCTCATAGAACTTGTACAGCACGTCGTTTACGGTCAATTCCGCGATACCCTCGGGCACGCCCAGAGTGAGATAAGCTTCCATTGAATTGTCTGCAACCGTAACCTCAATATATTTGTCCTTAAGGGTGTCGTACTTTTCAAGGTAGTCGGCGATCTTCTGCGGCTCGCCGCTGGCCTCCTGCCAGATCTTGCGGATCTTTTCAAAGTCAGCGCTTACCACGCCTTTACGGATAATTTCCCTGCGGAGGTCTTCGAAGTCGAAAAGATCCCGCTTATCGTGGTAAACCGAGAGGTAGACACCGTCCTCTCGCTGATCAAACTTACCTATCTCTTGATCTGTTAATATTATCTCATCCATCTTCAAGAGTCTCGGAAGTTCAGGAGCCAAGCACCTGATCCATCTTTTCTTTCAAGGTTTGAGGGGTAAACGGTTTGACAATGTAGCTGTTAACACCTGCTTTCATCGCCTCGATTATGTCTTCCTTTATGCTGCGGGTAGTTACCATCAGAATAGGAATCTTTTTGTACTCCCTATCTCGCACCTTGGTTACAAATTCCAGACCACTCATATTGGGCATATTCCCGTCGGTAATAATAAAATTAATTCCTTCTTCCGTTTCTAGCTTGACATAAGCCTCGGCACCGTCTTCCGCCTCGATTACGTCCTCGATGCCGATACGCTTGAGGGTGTTTACAATAATTCTTCTCATGGTGGCTGAATCGTCCACGGCTAATACCTTCATATTCGCCATAAACTCGTCTTCCCCGTTGTCTTACTCAATTTTAAGAAATAAGGAAATCTATCATTTCGGTTTGAAAACAGGAAAAGATCAAGTCTTCCCCCGCAGAACCGGGTTCGGTTATTCCGGACCGGATAGTCAGCTAAAAACGACCGCGAGCACAAAGACAATTTTAATTCGTCTTCTTTAATTTATCAACCTGCAAAACAATTTTCAAGCAAATAAAACAGTTTTGGGGAATAATTTTCCCATATTAAAGTGGTAACCGGGAAATAATGTCCACTATTCAGTCTCCGCTTTGGCATTTTTCTCACCCATGAGAGCCTCCCAGAGCGTGGAGTAATTGTTGGAGGCATTCCAGACAATCCAGCCCACCGCTCCACTTTCCCGTGCGGCTCGTATCTGGTCGATAAAGTAGCTGGAACTGAAAAAAGGAGCCCGCCACTTAAATCCCTGTATGTAGGGCTGAACCCCGGTAGAGCGGTTCCCGCGTCGTTCAACTCCTTTGAAAGTGCCCTCTCTAACGATGTGATAGGCTCTCTTTTCCTTGAATTCCGCTTTGAACTCTTTGGGGAAATGGGAGGAATACAACATCGGACAGACGACATCTGCGTAGCCTGCGATGAGATCGTAATCCTGCCCGATCCAGTAATTGCGATTCTTGTGCAGCCAGGGCACCCAGCCGAAAACATCGACAGCCAGCGAAACCCGGTGTCCTTCCAGCTTCCGGCGGACCTTGGAGAGAAACAATCCCACGACATCGGCCCGGTTCAGCGAATCGATAACCCCCGGATACTTGCAGCGGCCGGTCTGGCCGTCGGAGGGAAAGCGGGTATAATCCAGCTGGATCTGGTCGAAGCCGAAAGCAACGAGTTCCTCGATCACCCCGAGCAGGTAATCATGCACCTGCTCATCGTAAAGGTTTGCCCAGAGCTCTCCGTTATCCTGCTGCCAGGGCGTATTGGTGGCCGAATCGAGCACTGCATAGGGATAGGTGCTGTCCGCGTCGATATAAGAAGCCAGGAACCGGTCTTTGAAGGTAACCACCCGGGCACAGACAATGAGGTCTTCTTCATGCAGTTTGCGTACCAGCGCCGCAGGGTCTCGGAGCCGTCCGGTATTGGCTCCGATCCTGGCAGCCAGGGGTTGGTTGCTGGTATAGGAAAGTCTGCCGTGGTCGTCTTTCATATCGATAATAAACCCACCGATCGGCGTACCGCGCGACAGCTCGATGAATTCCTCGAGTCGCCGGCTGTTGGCTGCGGTAATCCCGCTGAGGTAGATCCCGTTGTACTGCAGCGCCAGGGGGTTATCACTCTGCGGCTCTGTGAAAACCGTATCGATGGTCACCGGTTCCGGAATGATTATACCGGTTTCGGAGAGAGTATCCGGGGTCAGGAAAACAGAGTCCGGGGTCTCCGATGCAAGCCTGGAATCCCGGCCATCGGGCACGGGAATGGTTTTCTCCGCCACGGAGAGGGTATCCGTCGGCAACCAGACAGAGTCCGAGGTCTCGGAGGTTCTCAGTGAATCGGTCAATTCCGTCGTCTCAGCCTGAATAGAAGATTCTTCTGCGGAATCGGCCCGGCTGGAATCGTCCACGCCCTGCGGGCCGAGCGAGTCGCTCTCGGCAGCCTTGACTACCGAGTCGGAAGTCCCCGGCGTGGGGTCGGCGGCCCGAAGGTCGGGCCGGAGAAGCAGGATGCAGAAAAGGCCGCAAGCCCCGGCGGCACTCTTAAATCCGGTGGAAAGTGATAATCTGTAAAAAGGACTCAAAAAACCTCAACCTCTCAGGCAAAGTGTTATTATCGGCCGATCAACTGTTCACTCCGGTTCGAGGCGATCTCGGCCAAGGCGGCGGTGATTGATTCCGCCGTTACACCGACCAGGCGAGTCAATTCATCTTCGGAGAAGGAAAGATGCGGCATCAGCACCACCACATCTCCGAGGGGGCGGATGATCACCCCCCGTTCACGCGCCTGACGAACTATCCTGCGCCCCATTTTCAGCTCCGGGAGAAAAGGTTCCCGGTTCCGCTGCCGGGCGACCAGTTCGATGCCCACCATGAAACCGCACTGACGGACCTCGCCTACAATTTCCAGTGGCGCGACCTGCTCACTGAGGGCACGGCGGAGCAATTCGATTTTCGGCTGGAGCCGTTCGAGCACCCGGTCGGCTTGGAACACCTCGAGGCTGGCAAGCGCAGCCGCCGCCGCCAGGGGGTTGCCGGTGAACGAATGGCCGTGGTAAAATACCACGGGTTCCTCAGGGGTACCCAGGAATCGCTGGAAAACTTCATCGGTGGTAAGGGTTGCCGCCATCGGCAGATACCCTCCGGTAAGCCCTTTGGCCAGACAGAGGAAATCCGGCTCCACCTCTTCGTGCTCGCAGGCGAACATTCTGCCGGTGCGGCCGAATCCCGTGGCCACCTCATCGGCGATCAGGTGTACATTATAGCGGTCGCAGAGGGTGCGCACCCCGGCGAGAAAGCCCGGCTCGGCGGTGATCATGCCGCCCGCAGCCTGGACCAGCGGCTCGATGATAAGCGCGCAGGTCCGCTCCGCCGTCCGTTGCAGCAACTCCTCGAGCGAACCCAGGCAGTGTTCGAGATAGGTCTGCCGTGAGCGCCCGGCACCGTGGCGGTAGTAATAAGGGTACTCGGCAAACTCGACCGGGAACACCAGATCCCGGAAAGCTTGGTGAAAAAGGTCTATGCCGCCCAGACTGACACTGCCCAGGGTGTCTCCGTGGTAGGCGTTGCGGAAAGAGATAAAGCCTTTTTTCTTCCTCTCGGCAGCATTCGGAGCCAGTTGTCGATACTGGTAGGCCAGTTTCAAGGCGACTTCGACCGCTGTCGAGCCGTTATCGGAATAAAAGACCCGTGACAGTCCGCGGGGAGTTATCTCAACCAGCCGCCCGGCAAGGCTGGAGGCCGGCGGGTTACCCAGTCCGAGCATGGTGGAGTGGGAGATCCTGGCCAGTTGTTCGCCGATCGCCCGGTTTATCCTCGGATGGTTATGGCCGTGGAGGGTCACCCACAGCGAGGAAACCCCATCCAGGTAGCGCCGGCCCTCGGTATCTACCAGGTAGGAGCCTTCGCCCCGCTCGATGACCGGCGCGCACTCCTGTGGCCAGGTAATCATCGGGGTGAAAGGGTACCAGAGCCGGCTGTCGTCCTGGAAGCTTTCAGACTTTCGATTTTCGACTAGATCGCCGATCTCGCTCTCCTTCGAAAAAGGGTTCGAGTCCCAGGTCCGCCAGCATCTGTAAATCTTCGCGGGCGCTTCTGCCCTCGGTGGTCAGGTAGCCGCCGATCAGGATTCCGTTGGCCCCGGCCTGGAAGATCATCGACTGCAAGTCTCTGAGGTTGACCTCCCGGCCTCCACAGACAATGATATCCTTGTCAGGCAGCACCAGGCGGAACATGGCGATAATCCGCAGGCAATCCAGCGGGGTCAGGTAGTGGGCTCGCTCGAGGGGAGTACCGGGGATCGGGTTTAGAAAATTAAGCGGCACGCTGTCGACATCCAGGGCCGCCAGTTCCAAGGCCAGGGCCACC
>CAZSTM010000199.1:0-7322 GCA_964609635.1 uncultured Gemmatimonadales bacterium | reverse complement strand
GGTCCTGGAAGTACCCTCCCCGCCGCCTACTCCACAGGAAGCTGCCAGCAGTCCGGCAAATAGAAGCAAAGGTTTCCAGTATCCAAGACTCATTGGTACCTCCAGTTACTCTTAATTTAAAGATAATATATGCAAACTTGTAGTTTACAATCCTAACACCCTTTAGACAAGTAAGTTGAACTGATCCGGAGTGCTTTTCTTCTCCCGGCTCCAGGCAGTCCGGGCTAATAACGGCAAGCTAATCTTCTTGAGACAAAACCGCCCGGCAAGGCGGGCTGGCATCCTTTTTGCTTTTCTCTACGACCCTGGTTTCACCTGCCTGCGGTGCTGTGGCAAAAAGGCTGCCAGCCCGCTCCCTCTCCCACAGCTGGATCTTATCTTTAAGAATATATCTTAACTGCGAACTACTTCCGTACCGGTCCCGGGAGAAAAAGCCACGGCCTCGATCTCCACCGAGATACCCAGCGGCAGGGCGGCCACCTGCACGGTACTTCGCGCCGGCCTGACAGCTCCGAAAGCCTTGGAGTAAACTTCGTTCATCCTGGCGAAGTCTCCGATGTCGGTCAGGAAAACCGTGGTCTTGACCACATCCGAAAGCGCCGCGCCGGCATCTTTCAGGATCGCCTCGAGGTTTGCCAGGGTCATCCTGGTCTGTTCGGCGATATCTCCGAGAAAGACTTCGCCGCTTTCCGGGTCGATCGGTCCCTGGCCCGAGACGAAGATAAATCCTCCAGTTTTTACCCACAGCGAATATGGGCCCTGGGGGGTCGGCAGTTTGGCTGTACCGGGCATTTGTAATCCTCCATTTAAATAATGAATTGGATATATCTGCTATGAAAATACAGGCACAAAGGCAGAAGGCACAAAGTTAAAAACTTACAGCAATAAAGCGTTAAACATCTTAATGTATTTCCGGGTGAGCAGCGGCGCTCAGGACGACTACTTGGTCCCGGCAACTCATTGCGCCGGTATTTTCCGGTCAAACCAATCCAGATTCCGTTTCATAACATCGAGTATCTGCTTCGGCTCCTGCGGGCCGTGCGGTGCACGCGGATAGACCACCATTTTAACCTCGACACCCTGCCGCTTGAGGGCATTGTACAGTTCGTAGCCCTGGGAAATCGGCACGCGCACATCGCTCTCGCCGTGTTGAATGAGAGTCGGAGTTGAGGCGCCCTTTATCTGGAACATTGCCGAGTGGTCCCGATAGGGATCGAGATTGTCCCAGAACTCCTCGCCGAAATAATCAGGTATGAAACCGGGGATATCGGAGGTCCCGGTAAAGCTCATCAGGTTGGTGACCGGAGCGCCTATGGAAGCGGCCTTGAAACGGTCGGTCTGGGAGATAATCCAGGAGGACATGTAACCGCCGTAGCTCCAACCCATGACACCCAGGCGATCCGGGTCGGCAATGCCCAGACCGATCACGTGATCTACTCCCGTCATTAAATCCCGGTAATCCATGCCTCCCCAATCACCGTAGTTTGCATAGCGAAATTCTCTTCCGTAACCACTGGAGCCCCGGATATTGCAGCGCAGCACCGCATAGCCTCGAGCCGCAAAAGTCGCTATCGGATACAAACTTCGATTGGCAATGAATGTTTGCCTGAAAACACCCATCGGCCCGCCGTGGATAATCAGCAAGAGCGGGCATCGCTTTCCTTCCCGGTAAACCGCGGGATAGGACAACAGCCCTTCGATTTCCAGGCCGTCCGAGGACTTCCAGCGAATGACCTCGGTTTTGCCGAGAGGGTGGTCGGGAAGATCGGTGTTGGCGCGGCTTACCTGTACCGGAGCGAAACGATCAAGCCGGGAAACGAACGCCTCGGGGGGACGAGTCGAGGATTGCAGCGTAAAGCCTACCAGCGTCCGGGAGGTGTTGAGGTTGACTCCGGAAATAACCTGCTCGTCCCGGTCGAGGTCTTCCAACGGTCCGCCGTCGACAGGAAGCGCTGAAAGCCGGGTAAGCGTACCTCTGGTCTCGGCGACATAAACCTTCCGGCCGTCTGAAGACCAGCCCAGAAGGTTCGGGTTCCGGTCGAAGGTGTGTGCAAGCCTGCGCGGTTTCCCGCCCGCTGCATCCACGATACAGACATCTCTGGTGAAACCCCAGGTGGATGGATCATCGCCGGCAAGGTAGGCGATTGAGCTTCCATCAGGCGAGTAGACAGGCGAGCTCTCGGAAGCGCCTGTATGCGCCAGCGGTTTGATTTCCCCGGTTTCGACATCCACGGTTGAAATATCCGCGAGCGGCCAGTCGTCGACACGCGGGGTCGGTGTGTGTGCAAAGGCTATCGTCTTTCCATCCGGCGACCAGTCAAAACCGCCGGCATATCCAGGATCGACATTAAGATCACCTATGGTGAGTTGCCGGGCTTCCGGCTTCTTGTCCCCATCTACTGCGGCGCAAACCACCCACAGGTGGTTCATCTTGAGGTCTTCGTCCACCACCCGTGCGTCGTCTTTTCCTTTCTCGGCTTTTTTTTCTTCTTCGGTTAATGAATCGGACATGCTAAAGGCAATCGTCTCCCCATCCGGGGACCACCTGAAAGTGCCGACACCGGTTTTTACATCGGTAAGCCGACAGGCTTCTCCGCCGTCAGTACGGATCAGCCAGATGTTGTTCTCACCCGAACGCTCGGAGGTGAACGCGATCCACTTTCCATCCGGCGACCACTGAGGGTTTGTAGCGGACTCATCTCCGTGAGTGAACTGATAGGCCTCCGACCCGTCGGCCCGGGCCATGTGGAGGTGTGCCAGGTATTCGCTTTTTTCATCTGTCATAACGGCTTCGGTGACAGTGTACACCACACGGCGTCCATCAGGAGACACGTGCACGCTGCCGACAGACTTGACCCGCATTATCTCCTCCGGGGTCCAGCCTTGAGGTTCTGCTTCCGCTTCCCGGCCCAGAGCCGGCGCGATGCTGTAAGGCGGCAGGATCACCAGGGCAAGCAGGACAACGGCAGCCCGGCCGGTAAAATGTCGCCGGAACAGAGACCGAACTGCTTCCATTAACGCTTCTTCGATGACCGGCTTGGGAGTCTTCATCTTTTCCCCTCCTTTCAATTTTACATACAGGGTTCGGCGCTTTCGGATTTGGCCAATATTACACCGATCCGCAATATTTGCAAACACCGGGTTTACAACTCTATTCTACGCCATATGATAATCAGATACCAGGTTGAAATTAAACTTGAGCAACTCAGAAAGAGCGCCGGAAGATAGTTTGCATAGATCCAGTAGCCGGTGGCAAAAAGCGCGCTGTAAACGGCAACGCAGCCCAGGAGCATGCACAGTAGACTTCCCGGCACATTCCAAGGGGCATCTTTTTGCCCGGGAGCGAGGTCAGCCGGATCGGCGTTTTCAAGTACCGTCCGCCAGCCCGGTCCGCCCGGGCGCACCAGACGGCAGAACCCGATCAGGGTACGCCGGTCGGTGGGCCTGGTTATCAGGGTTGCCAAAATCCAGCCGGTGGTGGTGACCGCCACCCCGATTGTCAGTTTTTGCCAGTCGGGAAAAGCCGGGAAACCTAAACTTTGATGAACGAACTCGAAATAGACGGCGACGAGAAAAGAGATTATCATGGCGGAGATTTCGCTTACTGCGTTGATCCGCCACCAGAACCACCGCAGGATAAAAAGCAGTCCCGTTCCGGCGCCGACCTGGAGCATGATATTGAAAGCCTGTAGCGAATTGCTCAGACACAGGGCCAGGGCCCCTGCGATAATCATCAGCAGCAGAGTCGAAATCCTTCCTGCCAGAACCAGTTCTTTTTCGCCGGCACCGGGCTTAATAAATCTTTTATAGAAATCATTGACCAGATAGGAGGAGCCCCAGTTCAGGTGAGTGGAAATAGTGGACATGTAGGCCGCGATCAGCGAAGCCAGCACCAGGCCCAGAAGACCGTGGGGGAGAAAAGTGAGCATAGCCGCGTAGGCCAGATCGTGTTTGACTATCGAGGGGTCGATCCGGGGAAAAGCTTCCCGCAGCGAGGCCAGGTCCGGGAACACCATCAGAGAACACAGCGCGACAATGATCCAGGGCCAGGGCCGGAGAGCATAATGAGCCACGTTGAACAGCAGGGTGGCTTTCACCGCGTGATTTTCATCCTTCGCCGCCAGCATTCGCTGGGCGATATAGCCGCCTCCCCCGGGTTCCGCTCCCGGATACCACACGCTCCACCATTGAACGGCCAGCGGAATAATAAACAGAGGGACAAAGGTGTTCGGGTCCGAGAAGTCAGGCATAATGCCCAGGGAACCCTGCAGGCTGACCTGGGAGACCAGATTTCTCAACCCGCCTACCTCAGGCAGTCCGAGGACATAATACGCCGCGGCCACCGAACCGCACATGGCGATGAAAAACTGAAACAAATCCGTGACCAGAACACCGCGCAAGCCGCCTATGGCGCTGTAGACCACGGTGATGAGCGCCGCGATAGTTATGGTCTTTATCGGAGACAGCCCGAAGAGCACTCCGCCGAGCTTGATAGCCGCAAGGGTTACCGCCGCCATGATAATGATGTTGAAAAACAAGCCGAGATATAGCGCCCTGAACCCGCGAAGAAAAGCCGCCGCCTTTCCGCTGTAGCGCAGCTCGTAAAACTCCAGGTCGGTAAGCAGCCCGCAGCGTCGCCAAAGCCTGGCGTACACGAAAACCGTGAGCATCCCGGTAAGCAGAAAGGCCCACCAGAGCCAGTTGCCCGAAACTCCGTGGTTGCGCACCAGGTCGGTTACCAGGTTGGGGGTATCGGTGGCGAAGGTGGTGGCGACCATGGAAAAACCGAGCAGCCACCAGGGCATGTTGCGACCTGAAAGGAAGAACTCGGAGGAGCTCGAGCCGGCGCGTTTGGCAACCGCGATCCCGACCACCAGGGAGAAGATAAAAAAAACGATGATTGACAGCCAATCGGAAGGGTGCAGCAAAATCTATCCAAAAATATTTGAAATTTTAGGTAATCCCTCAGAAGACACTAAAAATGTATCTCCTCAGGGAAAAAGTAATAGAGTTGCTGGTTGTTAAAAACAGTTGCTGGTTGCTGGCTGTTAGTGATTAAGTGACCGGAGGATAGATACCAGCGACTAACAACTAAACACTGACCACCAACTATTATCATCTCCTTTGCGCCTTTTTTCTTTTCCTTACTCCTGACTCCTGTATTCTGACTTCTTTTCACTTATTGCCAGGAACTCCTCGCACATCGTGCGAATCGCTTCCCTGCTGTGCCCGGCTCCTGCTGGATCGCTGTACCACTTGGGGATAAACCCGCCTTCCGGGCTTCCCAGGCACTCCACCATCCTCCGGCAATAGCTGCGGATCTGTTCTGGGGTTCCACGAGCCAGGATAGCCTGAATATCCACCGGGCAAAAGAAAGTAACCCGCCCGCCGAAACGCTCTCCCAGCAGCTCAAGGCCCATGTTCTCCTGCTGGTCCATCTGGATTACATCGAGCCCGACCTCGATAAGATCGTCCAGGATATCCACGATATAGCCGCAGCTGTGAAGGAAAGTAAAAAGACCGGCCTGGTGCGCGGCCTCGAAAATAGTCCGGTAACGGGGCATCCAGAGCTGTCTCCAGGAGGAAGGGGAGATCATCAGGCTGTTTTGCAGGCCCCAGTCGTCGAGCAGAAACAAGCCATCGACACCTGCTTGCGAGTACTTTTCAACGACCACCAGGTTCATCTCCACCAGGATATCGATAAGCCCGCAGAGTTTCTCCGGTTGGTCATGGATATCCATCCAGGTATTTTCCAGTCCGCGGATAAAGTGCACTCTCTCATAGATGGAGATGCCCTCGCCGAGCAGAAATTTTTGACCGGCTTTTTCTCTGGCCGAGTCGAGGTTCCGCCAGCGCGCGGGGTCGTGAATGTCGGGGATTTTAAGCCTCTGGAAACCACTCCAGTCTACCAGGGGGAACCGCTCGACCTCGCCCAGGTTGCAGACTCCGATGTTTTTCCAGAGAGCCCCCCATTCATCCACACCGCGGGAGGGTCGGTAATCCGGTGAGGGAGTCATTTCGGTCCAGGCGAAATCGGAACCGTATTCCGGCGGGAAATCGAAAGGCAGCCGCTGGGGAGTCTCGAACCTGATCGTACGTATCACCAGTTCGCGGCCGGTCATCATCCTATTCCTTTTTCTGCGTTTTCTGGATCCTGGCCCAGGTGTCACGCAAGGTAACCGTCCGGTTGAACACCGGCTTTTCAGCGGAAGAATCAGGATCGACGCAGAAATAGCCCTTTCTCTCGAACTGGTATCGGTCTCCCGGGGAGGCATCTGCCAGGCTGGGTTCGACAAGGCAGGAGGTCAGGATCTGAAGAGAATTCGGATTTAAAGAATCTTTCCAATCGGAGCCTTCCTCGACCTCCATCGGGTTTTCTTTGGTGAAAAGATGATCGTACAGCCTTACCTCGGCTTCCAGGGAGTAGGCTGCCGAGACCCAGTGCAGGGTGGCCTTGACCTTGCGCCCGTCCGGAGAGACGCCGCCGCGGGATTCGGGGTCATAGGTGCAGTGCAGTTGGACCACCTCGCCGGTCCGCTCATCCTTGACCACCTTTACGCAGGTAATAAAATAGGCGTATCGCAGCCGCACCTCCCGCCCCGGTGCCAGCCGGAAAAACTTCTTCGGCGGCTCCTCGAAAAAATCCTCCCGCTCGATATAAAGCACCCGCGAAAAAGGAACCTTCCGGGTACCCATGCCGGGGTCCTCCGGGTTATTCACCGCATCCAGCTCTTCCACCCGGCCTTCCGGATAGTTGTCGATTACCACCCGAAGGGGATTCAACACCCCCATCACCCGCGGTGACCGCTTGTTCAGGTCTTCGCGGACATAGTACTCGAGCAGGGTAAAGTCCACGGTGCTATCGGTCTTGGACACCCCGATGCGGCTGCAGAAGTCCCGGATGGCCTTGGGAGTGTAGCCTCGTCTCCTCATACCCGATATGGTGGGCATCCGTGGATCGTCCCATCCGCTGACATGTCCCAGCTCCACCAGGTCTATGAGCCTTCGCTTGCTGAGCACGGTATAAGTCAGGTTAAGGCGGGCGAACTCGATCTGCTGCGGATGATAGACTCCCAGCTGGTTCAGATACCAGTCGTAGAGCGGCCGGTGGTCTTCAAACTCCAGGGTACAGATCGAGTGGGTGATCTTTTCGATGGAATCCGACTGGCCGTGGGTGAAATCGTACATCGGATAGATGCACCACTTGTCTGCAGTGCGGTGGTGCGACACCTTGAGGATGCGATACATCACCGGATCGCGCAGGTTCAGATTGGGTGCCGCCATGTCGATCCTGGCTCGAAGCACATGGGAGCCCTCCTCGA
>CAZSTM010000198.1:0-7329 GCA_964609635.1 uncultured Gemmatimonadales bacterium | reverse complement strand
CTTTTTACCTCCGTGTTCATCCTGCGGAAGCGTGCTTACTCTTTCGCTCCGGCTTCTTTGAGCAGGGCGTAATTCACCGGTGTGGCTTTAATCCAGGATGAGCTTCGAGCGCTTGAACCGGGCCATGGCGGCAAGAATCAGACACACGTCAATAATTATAAGAACAGCAGCCAGGCTGAGCATTATTTCGTTATAACTGCTACTCCACAGAAATTTAAAAAGAGATTTTCTCAATTCACCAGGAAGCGCCGGAATTAAAAAGCTCGGTAAGAAAATTAACGGTATTATTATCAGGCTCAAGGTTTGCTGGGCTTGCCGCACTGTGGCACAGCGCAGGCTGATCAGCACCCCCAGACTCGCTCCAAACAAGCTTGATAAAGCCGGCAGAAGAATGATAGCAATGCAATAGGCGGGAGAAAAGAATAACAGTCCGGCATTAGCTGCGTGAATAATATTAATCGTTATGAGACAGATCAAAGTAAAAGCCATAGTTACTGACCAGGCAAATCCGACCAACGCTGAGATTTTGCCGAAAAGTATCGCCCGGTCAGGCAGACGGCTGGCCAGCAGGGTTTCTAAAGTTTTGCGTTCCCGCTCACCAGCAAACGATTCGGCGGCCGCCATCAATACCAGCATTAGCGGTAAAAGGCAAATAATTGGCGGGGTCGCAGGAGAAGTAACAAAGGCAGGGCCAGCTTTATAAGGCATGATAATCCCGATAACAACTAATGCAATAATAACTCCAAAAATATTTTCGCGCGAACTTCTATAAAGCCTGAGTATTTCTTTGATTTCTTTCCAGATTACAGTTTTAAGATCGGCTAGCATCAATTTTCTCCTTCCATCAGTTGCAGGAACGACTCCTCAAGACTGGCAGTCACTCTGCGCACCTCTTCAACTTCCGCATCCAGACCGACCAAAAGCTTGATAAGCGGCGCGGTTGACGAGCCGTGATTTATTCTCAAATTGACTATGCCGTTATTAATCCCGGCAGAGATTACCTCTGGACGTTTATTGAGTGATTCAATGACATTCTGACTAAATCCCCTGCCGTGTATTTCGACCGTGCAAGAATCCTGTTCGCCCAGCAGTTCATCAGGGTGGCCTTCTGCAATCAGCCTGCCCTTATTTATCACAGCCACCCTTTCACAGAGTTTTTCCGCTTCGGCCAGGTTGTGGGTTGTCAGGAACACAGTCAGACCTTCATAAGCTACCAGGTTCGCCAGATCATCTCTCAGGGCTGCAGCGGCCACGGGATCAAACCCCGCAGTGGGTTCATCGAGAAAAATCAGGGGTGGACGGTGGAGCAGTACCCGGGCGATTGCCAGTTTTTGTTTCATGCCTTTGCTCCAACGCTCAATATTTTCTTTTCGCCTCTCCCAGAGCCCGATATGGTTAAGCAGATCTCCGATCCTTTCCCGGCGTTTCTCTGAGGGTATTCCGTAGATACGCCCGTAGTATTCAAGATTGTCCTCGGCGGAAAGTTTTTCATAGAGGCCGTGATTCTCAAGAAGCGCACCGCTTTTTTCTCTTACCAAACCGGCCTGCCTTTTAGTGTCAAAACCCAGGACAGAGGCTGCTCCGGAAGTGGGGTCGATAAGACCCAGCAGGAGCCGGATAGTGGTGGTCTTGCCTGCGCCGTTCGGCCCGAGAAAACCGAAAATGATGCCTTTAGGTACCTCGATCGTCAGAGAGTCCACCGCCCGCAGGCCGTCGAAATCGCGGGTCAGTCTTTCGGTCCTGATTGCAATGTCGGCCATCTATTATCCTTGTGAAGTATTTAACACCTTCCATAAATACAAGTTAACACAAATAACTATAACATATCCCGATCGGGGAATGGGAAAAATCTCCGGATTCTTAATAGGAGGCGTTTAAGGAAGGATGCCGCCTCCAAATATCCCGCGGATATAAAATCCCTCGAATCCGGCTTCCGGGCCATTGGAAACCTTGCGGTCAAATAAATGCCAGTCTTTTTTATACGGGGCAAACAAGTACCCGACACGAACCCCGAAAGCCAGGCTCGGGCCTTTCCTGTTTCCTTTTGAAAATATTATCAGGTGGTCCAGACCGAGACCCAGGTTGAGAATTAAACTGGTCCTCTTCAGCGATGAACTCCTCCGGGGATTGTCCAGAATTTCAGCGAAACCGGGTGTGCCTGTTTCGCTTATCCGGAAGGATAAATGTCCCCAGCCGATTCCGGCCAGAGGATAGATATTCAGCTCGCTTTCAGGAGTGAGCAGATAGCCCAGGTTGAAACACCCGGAGTTCCCGGAGAATCTGGTAGCATAGCTTCCGCCGGTTGTCTCGTCAGGAAATATCAAGTAACTCTCTCCGGTAGTAATAAATCTGCCGCGCACGGAATAACCATATACGCCTATTGTCAGATAGTCCTCCGAAAATCCGGCGTAACCCCTGCTGATGAGTGCGGTATTCAGGTCGCCCAAATTCATTTTCTGCCATCCAAAGGTAAAGAAAACTCTACTTTCTTTTGTCTTTTTTCCGGACACCGGGCTCTGCTGTGATACTTTCGTTTGTGCGAGAGAAGCCTGAAAGAGAATAATGAAAATCCCCAATGCAATGCCGGTCAAGGTTTTAAGATTACTTTTCACTGTGCATGCTCCTTAATGGGGGAAAACAGTTATCGGATTCATCGATTTTTAGATTGAGTTTAACGAGGAAGGTATCAATTATACCAATTATGTTGCATGCTCAAGTGCCGGCGTATAAACTGTCGAACATTGCGAATTTTTGCAATAACTCGGGAAAGAAATCGCCGAAGGATTTATAGCGATCCCGGTTCTGTTCGTATTCGATGATTTTTTCTTCCAGAGCCGGCAGGTAGATGAATTTCCTGTTCTCGACGTAATTTTTTCTAAGCCTGTCCGCCCGGACTGGATCGTCCAGAAGATAGGCTATGCGGATTTCACCCAGCCTGACAATATGCTCTGTCACACAGGTCCACCAGCCGGGATATCCTTGATTTTTCATGTCTTTTCTGACGGGCTCGAACAGATGGTCATATTTTTCGATAAGGGCATTATTTTCCGCAAGCTCTGTAAGGGGATTGACGAATGAGTGGCCGAACTCGTGAACGGAAATTTCGTTTATTGAGGCAGCATTGTCGAAGCCGTATCCGTATTCTGTTACATCGGTCGTTTGGACACGCGGTGCAATAATATTGAAGGTTTTTAGCCCATTTTTTGTTTTAAAGCGGAGACCAAATCCCATAAACTGAGGTAGCACAGGCGAGGGGATTATAGTGTAGCTTACGTTTTGCTTTCCGTAATAATACTCCATCACAGGGATAAGCTTCTCATCCGGCAGGTTGCGTTTAACTTCATCCACTACTCCCCTGTAAACATCATCGTTCTCAGCCAGGTATTTTTCCACCCCCGCATCAATGTAAAACCGGTTCAAGGCAGCGATATACCGGGTTACGATTTCCCTTCCCTTATCCACCTTTCCGGGGGAATTGCTTTTGCCGGCTGCTCGGGCAAAGTAACCATCCCCAAAAGGATGGGTCAGTTCAGCCTCAGGGAAAGGGGCGCAGATCAGGGGAAGATCTAGCATGGCATCCAGCCAGAAGCCCCGGTCCAGAAGAGTCCGGCTGATATTCACAGCTTCGTGGTCGGAATAATCAAAAAAATATTCATAAGTTGCGGTACGGAAAGGCTGAATAAACTTCTTATGTCTGGCGCTCATTTTCTCGGCAAGGTCGTAAACGATGGCCACGGTCTCAACACCTTTGTTGATCTCCACGTTGATTTTCTTATCTGTAGCAAGAGCACCCGGAGGGATTGCCGGGGGTGGGATAATTTTTTCAGCCGTCGGGTAGTAAACTTTTGGACCGGATTGCCACGAAGAATGCAACCCGGGGAATGCAAGGATAATCAGGATTACCGCAAGGGTAAAGGAAATGATTAGGGCAATCACCCTTCGTAACCCTAAGATACGGAAAAACCTTTGTAGTAGACCTGTGTTTTCTCTGTCAGTGTCCATAGCGTTAATATTCCAGTTTTGAGGTCCAATTTTCGATACAAAGTGCCGCCAAGTTATATTTAGCCAACATTCACCACATCTAATTTGACGGACGTTATCTAAACCTGCTTTATCGATTTTGGAGCCGCTCTTCACCCTCTTAAAGCTTGAATGAACCTGTCAAGTCTATTTACTCTTTCGCCCCGGACTCTTTGAGCAGGGCGACAATCTCGATGCGGCCTTTGTCCTTTGCATGCTGAAGGGCAGTCCAGCCATCCGGCATGGCCGCGTTGACATTTGCCCCTGAGGCGATCAGCAGTCTTATTACTTCCACGTACTCATCCAGGTCCATGGCGTGCATCAGCAGCGGCTTGCCGTCCTTGTCCGCGGCGTTGACATCCGCTCCGGCGGCTATCAGGGCTTTGGTAACTTCCGTATAGCCTCTTTTGGCGGCAAGCATCAAGGGGGTGACATTGTCCTCGTTTGCTACTTCGGTATACGCCCCGGCCTTTAGCAGAATGCTTACCATGGCGGAGTCGCCTCTGCCGGCGGCGAAGAACAGGGAAGTCACCCCGTTGCTGTTGCGGGCATTCACATCGGCTCTGGCCTGCAGCAGGATTTTTACCATGGCTGAATCACCCCTGGAGGCGGCAAAGAATAAAGAGGTAAGGTCGTCGCTGTTGCGGGCATCCACCTGGGCTCCGGACTCCAGGAGAAGTTTCACTATCTGGATATGCCCGTTATCCACCGCCCGGAACAGGGGGATTCTGTGGAGTGGTTTTTCGGAGGAAACAACGGCACCGGCGGCGATAAGGTCTTTTACCGCCTGTACTCTTCCCCTGGCGCAGGCCAGCCAGAGGGCGTGCATTTTCGAGTTCGGGTTGAAAGAATTGGGATCAACCCCGGCATCCAGCAGTTGGCGTACTTTGTCATCCAGCCCCATGCCCACCGCAGCCAGCAGGGCCAGCCGTCCGCTTTCGCCCGAGACATCGAGCGCTCCTGATTCCAGAGCCTGTCTGCCGAAATATTCATCCACCAGCACCAGGTTGTCCGCCAGTTGGTGCAGCTCTTTGTCGCTGAGCTTGCCGTTTACCGCAAGCATGATAACCGGCCTGTCGGGGGTGATAATAGTGCAGCCGGTGCAGTCCTCGGCAGGCCGGCCCATGTCCCGGATTACGCCGCGGGCGGCTTTCAGGTTGATTTTCGCCGTCCATTCATCCTTGTCGGTTCTCCAGACCTCGAAACCATGGGGGGAAGTATAAACCTTTGTACCTTCCCCCATGATCGCTCCGGCCATTTGAGAGTACATGTTGGATTGCGAGAGCACCACATGACGGTCGTCCCTGCCACGATAGACTGCAATGCAGATGGACATTTTTCTATTCATTCCCGGGATGTTCATGCTTATCACGCTGACCTTGCGCTCCACGGTCCAGCTCGGTTCGGGGTGGATCAGGTAGGCCGGGAAATCCGCCTTGTCCAGCATCTGCCTGACAGATACATCGGGCTTGATCATGTCGAAATCCACCCTGGTTCCCGGGATATACGCCAGGCTTTCGATCCCCTGGAGGCTCCAGGGCACGGATGATTCGGCGACCGGCTTATGGTAGGTAAAACGCAGGGTCATAATGGTTTCTTCCCTGAGAGAAAAATCCATTTCTGCAAAGGTATTGTCGGTTTTACGAATCTTGATCAGGCAGCTGCTGATCAGCTTTCCTTCAGGGCCGAGTGTCTCGGCTTTGACCAGGCGCACCGGGGTGCCGTCTTCGAGAGTGCCTTCCCCTGCTTCGCTGATATGCTCCTCGTCGAAACCCTGCAGCATTTTTTCAACATCGCCGGAGACACCGATATTCTCGTTCAGTTCCTCGGGCCAGGCAAAAGCGCCGGAAATTGGTTTCTCGACAATCTTCAGCCGGCCGTCGGCCGCGGCCTCAGTGGTGCGGACTATCTCGCCGTCAAAGGAGTTGACAAACACGGGCTTGCCGTCGATCCGCACAATCAGGGCGAAGCGCTTTGAGGAGAAGTCGAACCAGGAATTTTCCTGAACGGTGAATCCACGCGCCGCCTCATCCGGCAGGGTGAGCTGGTTGAAAAGCATTTTACCGTCCGGCCCGATAAGAGGCAGAAAGTGCAGGCGCATTTTAGCCAGAAGAGTGTCTTTTACCGGATGGAAGGTCACTTCCTTGACAAAATGGACTATCCCGCCCTGCCCCAGTATGTCTCTCTCGGCGGCCATGGCCTGGGCCAGCAGGGGGTGGCTGGCTTTTTGTTCGATCCCGAAAGGTAAATTCCAATCCAGGTAGGGAATTCCGAAAAATAGCAGAGCCAATGCAGCCACGGCGATTGCCGGTATCCAGATCTTTTTTCTCGAGCGTCCGGTTTTTTCAGGAATGGGGTTCAAAGCCTCCAACTGTCTGATTTCGCTCATCACGCGCTTTTTGAAATCGGGTGAAGCACAAACCGTGTGTCTCGGTTTGAGAATCTCCAGGGTCTTTTTACCCTGCTTGTATGCCCTGGAGCAGTCCGGGCAGGAAGCGAGGTGTTCCATCAGCTCCGGCTGCTCGACCGGCGACCTGTCGAAAAGCTCGACCATCAGTTTTCGGGCATCGCGGCATTTCATTTTATCACCTCCAGGTCTCCAGAGATCCTGGCTCGAATTTTATCTATCCCGTAACGGAAGCGGGATTTTACCGTGGATTCGGAGCATTTGAGAATTGCCGAAATCTCAGAGAAACTCAGGTCATCTATAACCCTCAGACGGATGACCTCCGCCTGTTTTTCCGGCAGGGAACGCAAAAGCGCCTCGATACGTCTGATCTCGATAAGGGCGGCTTCCGGCGAGGAGGTTTCCTGCTCTGCAGCCAACTCTTCATCAGGTACAACCTCCAGGGGTACCTCGGAGCGCCTGTGTTTGGGTAAGAAATCCGTGCAGGCGTTGGCGGCCATGCGGTAGAGATACGGGCCCACTCGCCGGATTTTTTTCTTCTTGCCCAGTCTCAGGTAAAATCCGGTGAAAACTTTCTGTATCACGTCCTCGGCATCCTCGTACCGGCCCAGCCGCCGGAAGGCGTAACGGACCAGCCGGTGCTGGAAGACCTCGACCAGGATTTCGAATTCCTCCGGAGACTGAGGCCGGGACTCATCCAGCATCGTCATAGGTTCATTCAGCCCCCGGGAAATAAAAGCGAGATTCTCTGCCCGGGCCTCGCGCTTATCAGTCAAGGAGAACTCCTTTGGCGTTATTAGAGGGCCCTCTGTAGATAAATGACGGCATTATTAGCAAAAAAGATTTAAAATTTTCCAATAATAGTCAGATTATGGTTGTTCGGATGGCACAAAATAAGGTAG
>CAZSTM010000197.1:0-7366 GCA_964609635.1 uncultured Gemmatimonadales bacterium | reverse complement strand
TCCATTCTAGTGCCAAGAACTACTCTCTCATTGCAAATAAGATCCAGCGGCCCGCAGAAAGTGGTAAGCCGTTTTTCGCTCCCTCCCCATTCTTTTCCGAAATAACCCACCAGAGGAACATTAGCCATAACAGCGCAAAAAAGTTCCGGGTGTCTGAGACCGAAAGACAGGCCGCCGCAGCCTCCCATGGATCCCCCTTCCAGCACCGTACGATCCGGATCGTATTTGAAATATTCCCGTGCCCAGGAAAGAATCCAGAGGTTTCTTTTTTCGGTGAAGTTGGTGGGAGTACCGGAAGGCATTGAGTCCATGTCGTAAACGTGGTCATTGTATCCGTACCAGAAAGTATCGTTTGCCGGCGACAAATGATCCCGCTCATCCCAGGACTCGTAGAGAGTGCGGCCGAGCCATGTCCGGTCCGTGGGAGCGATCAACAGATAGCCATCCTTAAGCACAATGTGGAACTTGAAAGGCAATCCTTCGCGCCAGCCCATCTGCCTGGTGCCGAAAGCGAGCCAGGTGACCGGCTGGGAGCCGGTTCGACCGTGAAGAGATAAAATGGCGGGCAGACCTGCCGCGCAGCCCGGCACCGGTTTCTCCTCGAGTGCACCCAGCCAGATGGGTCGGATGGGCGCAGGCATCTGGATTACCGGCCTATCCAGGGAGTTCGATCCTGTCTGAATCCTGCGGTCTTCCCCGTTGTCAACAGTCGTGGTTACCGCGTAATAGGCTCTTTCCGGCTCCCCCGCGGTAACAGTGTGCACGAAAAGCCCATTCCGGGGGTCCAAAGGCTCGCCGCCCTCTATTATTATAAATCCCTCCGGCTCAATCCCCGCCGAGTCTTCCCTGAAATAGGTGGCCGGGTCTTTCCACCAGTCGCGGGCAGAGTGGGACTCGATCCTCGAGCCGAGAAGACTCGCCTGATCCAGATCGCTGCTTTCGGCTACCGGGCTGCCGCAGGTATAGACGTTAAAAGTGCCCCTGGGGCCCCCCGCCGGTTCTCGCCAGGTGAGGAATACCTGTCCATGACGATACTCCGCTTTAAGGCCCGTTACCGTGAATTCAGCCGCCTGGAGAGATAAAAAAGGTAGAATCAGGGCCAGAATAATTGCATAAAGGTACGTTTGATTCCGTTTCATTCTGCTACCCGCCCTGTCAGTCTGGATTATTCATTAACCTTCATGTCCGCCGGCGCGGACACAACGAAGCATTAAAATTATTTAGCCGGCACGGCACGCTGTGCCCCCACGGTCGATCCCAAACGCCGGTCGTCCCTGCGAAAAATACGTTCATCGCTTCCGGCTGAGCCGCAGGCTCATAATCAGCCGAAGACTTGCGACCTGTTATCGCTCAACAACCCTGCTTTTGCGGCCCACAAGGTAGAGCCACAACCCGCCCCCCAGGACTACCGCGCCCAGGCCGAGACTGATCAGGCGCTGGTCCGGAGTCGCGGGAATGAAAACGAACAGTACAATCATGCCGCCCAGAATCATAGCGATCATGCCGACAAAGCGCGCCATGGAGGTGCGGTCAATCTCCGAGGCCTGGATTTCGGTGCTTTCATCCACGGGGGTGTCCAGCTTGGTAAAAAATCCCCGGATGCGCCTGCTTTCCCGTTCGCTCGACCTGAACAGCCAGGGTGAGATGAAGAAAGCGGCCACTCCTACCGAGACGATGGTAAAAACGCTAACCGAAAAGTCCATCCAAGGTCCCAGGGACTTGAGGTGGTCTATCAGGGGGGTGTAAAAAGCGAATACCGCCGCCGTGGTAACACTGCAGCCAAAGGAGAACAGGCCTGCCCAGCCCGGAGCCCGGCGGTAGATAAAACCCAGCAGCATCGGGGTGGCCAGGGGTGTAATAGTCAAGCTCGAGATTTTCATCATCACACTGAACGCTCCCGAGCCGTACTTGACCATCAGCAGACTGAGCCCGATCACTACCAGGCCCACGGCCAGAGTGGCCGCTTGCCCTACCCGCAGAAGCGCCTTGTCGCTCAAGTCGCGCCTGAACACCCGCTGGCAGATGTCTTTGGAAATAATTGCGGCCATTACGTTATAGACCGAATCGAGAGCGGACATGGCCGCCGCGAACATTGCCGCGACCAGCAGGCCGATAAGCCCGTGCGGGAGCAGGCGCAGGGCGATAATCACAAACGCCCCCTCATCCGGATTGGGCAGGGCCAGCATGCCCTCGAGGTCGGGATAGAGCACCCGGGCGGCCATCGGAGGAACGGCCCAGAAAATTATTCCCACGACAAACAGAGAACTGCAAAGCAGCGACACCTTACCGGCCTCGGCCTCATTGCGCACGCTGAAATACCTCTGGGCGATGGGGTTGGTGTTCTGGCCGTGGATCAGAACCAGGAGATAGGCCGCCAGATAGTACCAGGGAAGTCCTTTCGAGGGGAAGGAGAAATATCCGGCAGGCGCCTCCCGGATCAGGCCCTCCAGCCCGCCCACAGCTATCAGAGAAAGAGGCACCAGCAACAGGCATACCGGCAGTAACACCAGAAACTGTACCGTGTCGGTAACGCTGACCGCCCACACGCCGCCCAGCAGGGTATAAGCCAGGATGACCAGGCCGCTGACCCAGATGACCAGGACAATGTCCAGGTTAAGGGCGGTGGAAATGAAGATTCCCAGGGAAAAAAGAGCCGCGCCGCTGTAGAGGATGTACACCGGAACGTAAGACCAGCTGGCGATCTGATGAGTCGGCAGGTTGAAACGCTCTTCCAGGTACTGCATAAGAGTGGTTACCCTGCTGCGCCGCCAGAGACGGGCGAAAAGCAGGTAACCGGTGAGAGTGCCCAGCCCGGTCATCCCCAAAACAATCCCTCCGGTGAGCCCTTCCCGGTAGACAATCCCCGCGCCGCCGGTAAACATCCAGACACTGAAAGCGCTCATGAATGAAGACAGGCCCGCCACCCACCAGGTTAGTTTGTTGCCCGCCTTGAAATAATCCGCCCCGCCTTTGATATACCTTAAAAAATAAACTCCGATCCCCACCATCATCACCATGTAGCAGAAAATAACCAGGTAATCATAAACGTTGAGAGAATTCATCTTCATTTTCCGTAGCTCATGGTTAACTTCTCAGGTAGCTAAGGATGATCATCCCGGTAAGGACCGTGTTCATACCAAGCGGACAGGCAGGTAATCTTTCAAAGACTCGAGCATGGCTGCGGTAATCTGTTGCGCCTGAGTGATCGAACGGATCAAAGGGCAGGCCAGCACGGCCTGGAAGACCAGCTCTTTTTTTCCGGTAAGTGCCGCTTCCACAACCAGCTCATCCTTGATAACGCTTGCGTGCAGGGGGCCGGTCAGCTCGGGGGGGATGAATACCGGCGGCAGTTGTTCTATTGCGGCACCAAGGCGGACCGGCGCCTCCACAATGGCGTAATCCGGCAGGTTCGAGACCACCTTACGATTGGGCAGGCTGGTGACGAACTGTCTTTTCTCATCTTTGACTATACTGCGGATGATCTCGAGAATCTCCTCTTCCGGGGGCAGAGGTTTCGGTTGGATGGGCCTGTCGCTATCGATTTCCCGTTGCACGGCCTTACTCAACTCTATTCGCCGCCTGCGGTGCCACTCGATGTCCATGTCCTTTAATCCGTAGCGTTGCATGGTGGTTTCATCTTTCAGCAAGAACGGGAAAAATTCGCTGACATGCTCATCGCCCGGGCAGGGGAAATAGCCGTAAGTCTCGAAGATCGCCGCTGCTGCGGGGAATCTTTTACGAACCCTCTCGATTCGCCTGCGGAGACGGGGATAGACATCCTTGCCTTTCTCGCTCATCTCGAGGATCCAGACCAGGTGATCGACACCCGCCATTTTGGTTCTCAAGGAACCCTCGGGCAAGCCGAGCAGGTCTTGTTCGATTAATCTTCTGAAATATGGCGGGCCGTCGCAGAAGCCGAGTATCTCGATTTCTGATTCACGACTCACGGCGCGGCACAGGGCGGCCATGGGGTTGGTGAAATTAAGGAGCCTGGCGGCCGGGCATTTCCTTTCCATTTCTCCGGCGATTTCCAGGAATATCGGAATGTGGCGAAGCGCTCGAAAAACCCCCGAGGGACCGGTGGTATCACCCCAGGAATGGTGATAACCGAAGCTTAATGGAACCTCGATTTCTATTTTGCGGGCTTCCCGGTCATGGGCCGCAACCGTGCAAACCACGAAGTCGGCGCCGTCGAGTGCTGCGGCAAGGCTGGTAGTAGCTTCTATTTTCAGCCCGTAGTCATTGTCTCCGACCAGCTTCCGGGCGTATCGTTCCATCACAGAGAGTGCCTCGAGATCGACATCCATCAATACCAGGGTGTTATCCTCGAACTCGGGATTCAACAAGAAATTCCCGAGCATTCCGCGCGTAAAGATGGTGCTGCCCGCACCGATCAGAACGATTCGCTTGTTCATCCAGCCTCCTTTTCAATCTCCCCTTCCGGCAGGCTGCCGGGGCTGCGGGCCGGGGAGCGGGCAAAGCGAAATCATGCAGGGCATCCGTCGGCGATCTACAAGGCTTCTTTCAGGCAATCCAACAAATGACTTATCTGGTCAGCGGTGTGGGCGGCGGTGACTGCCAGGCGGATCAGTCCGCCTTCCGGGCTGCCCGGATAGTTCCCATACGGAGCCAGGATGTTCCTTTCAAGCAGGCGTTCGCTTAGAGCCTGCATTTTCTCCGGCTTGTCGAACCAGATCGGGACAATCGGCACTGGAGTAGGATCCACGGGCAAGCCCAGGTCACGGATTCCATTTTTAAGTCGCTCGGTGTTGCGGCGAAGGCGCTCGATCAGCAGGGGCTTTCCCGTGACAAGTTCCAGGGCGGCGCGCGCCGCACCCAGTACGGGAGCAGGCGGAGAGGTGGCGGCAAGATAAGCTCCGGCCAGCGAGCGCACCCGGTCGATCAGCTTGCGGCTGCCGGGAACGCATCCCCCGGCCGAGCCGAACGCCTTGCTCAGGGTTGCGCAACAGAGCACTCTTGAGTCCGTGATTTCATAATGCTCGGCAGTCCCCCTGCCCCTTTCTCCCAGAACTCCGAACGCGTGGGCATCATCCAGAAGAACCAGGGCATCCCGCTCTCCCAACCGAGCGAGAATCTCAGGCAGCGGGAACAGCCTGCCGGTAAGCGGGGCCACGCCCTCGGCCGCCACCAGCAGCCGGCCGGATTTCACCCCGGTCTTTTGCAGGGTTTCCTCGAACCCATCCAGGTCGAACGGGTCAAACTCCAGGCAGGGCAATTCGCTTACCCGGGCGGCCATCCGGATGCTCGGGTGGGCCGAGCCCTGCAGCAGGATCATATCCTCTTTCCCGGCCGCAGCCTCCAGCAGAGCGCACATCGACATATATCCGGTGCATACCAGAGCCGCATCCTCACTGCCTGCAAAAGAGCTGATCGCTCTTTCGAGCGCCAGGTGCAGCTCGGTGGTCCCGCTGGTACCGCGCGAAGCCGAGGGACTCAAACCGAAACTCTCCAGGGCCAAGCGCGCCGCAGCCAGCACCTCCGGCCGGTTCGCCATGCCGAGATAATCCGTGCCGCCGAAATAAAGGCACCTTTTGCCCTCGAGGGTGATCTCCGATCCAACCGGAGACTGAAGAATTATTTCTTTCATGTGCCGGTCCTATTGATTTTTTTCATGGTTTTTTCCGGTCCTGGATTGACCAAAGTATTTATATTTCGATATCCAGTCAATCTAATTCTGGATTTTTTCTTTGTAATCAGTCGGCAGTTGGATATATTTTCATGTCAATTACACCATAAATCTTCTTCCGGTTTAAACGATCAACTTTGGAGATACTCGTGGATACTGTAGAAAAATACAAAAAATACGTCAACACCAGCTTTGTCAAGGCAGTCGAGCCGGTAGTAATCGATCGGGCCAGGGGTGCAACCTATATCGACCCGGAGGGAGTAGAATACCTCGATGTTTTCTCCGGGATTTCAGTGGTAAACACCGGGCACGGCAACCGGGAGGTAGTCGAAGCCGCCAAGGCGCAGCTCGACAAACTGGTTCATTGCTGTTCTTATATCTACCACCAGAAACCCATAGCCGACCTGGCCGAGAAGCTGGCGCAGATCACGCCCGGCAAATTGCAGAAAACCTTTTTTGCCAACAGCGGTGCCGAGGCTATCGAGGGAGCTCTTCGCCTGGCCAAGCAGTTCACCAAAAAATTCGAGTTCATCTCCCTGACTCATTCCTTTCACGGGCGCAGCCTGGCGACCCTGAGTATTACCGGCAACGCCGGGCGAAAAAAAGGCGGCGGCCCCTACATCCCGGGCGTGGCTTTCGCCCCGGCTCCGTATGCTTACCGCTGCCCCTTCCATCAGAAAGACCCGAAAATGACCGGCAAGCTCTGCGCGGCCGCAGTCGAGGATGTAATCAAATACCATACCAGCGACCGGGTGGCGGCCTTTATCGCCGAACCCGTGATGGGTGAGGGTGGTATCATTGTCCCGCCGAAAGAATATTTCGAGGAGCTGGTACCGATCCTCGAAAGACACGGGATCGTGCTTTTGATCGATGAGGTTCAGAGCGGTTTCTGCCGCACCGGCAGGATGTTCGCCTCCGAGCACTATGGTCTCGAGCCGCAGATCATGGCGGTTGCCAAGGGGATCGCCAACGGCCTGCCGCTTTCCGGGTTCATCGCCGAACCCGAGGTAGCGGATTCTTTCACCCCGGGAGACCATCTCACCACTTTCGGAGGCAACCCGGTGAGCTGTGCCGCAGCCCTGGCCAACATCGCTTTCATGGAGCGCGAAAAACTTGCCCGGGCCGCCGCGCGCAAAGGCGAACGGGTAATGGAAAAACTGCGCGGCCTGGAATGTTCCAAGGTGAAAATCGGCGAGGTGCGCGGACTGGGCCTGATGATCGGCGTGGAACTGGTCACCGACCTGGAGAGCAAAGAGCCGGCGGCCGAGGCCACCGCTGCCGTCCGACAAATGGCCAGGGAACGCAGGGTGCTGATCGGTATGGGTGGATCTCTCGGCAACATCCTGCGCATCCAGCCTCCTTTGACTATCACCGATGACGAACTGGACCGGGTAGTAGAGGCCTTGCAGGAATCTTTGAACGCCCTTTAGCGGCTCTTGTTGCGTTTTTGACAACCGCTTCCCCGATAATTCAAGACCTTTATACAGGACAATCAACCACCGGGAGTTACTTAAAATGAGCACCCTTCCCAGCGAACCCTCAAAGGGCACGAAACACCCGATAATCAATCCGGCCAACGGCGAAGTGATAGATTATGTGGACTGGTCCACGCCGGAACAGATAGATTCGGCCATTGAAACCGCCGCCGGAGCTTATCCTGACTGGAGTGGTACGCCTGTCAAGGAGCGGGTCCAGGTAATGTTCCGTTTCAAGCAGGTG
>CAZSTM010000196.1:0-7382 GCA_964609635.1 uncultured Gemmatimonadales bacterium | reverse complement strand
CCTCCAGCCGGGGCCCGGCCGGGAACTTACGAGGGCAGGATTTTTATCAAGGCCTTCCACGAGATGAAGCAGATCGAGATCACCTGCGAGGTCCTGCCTTTCAAGCTGGTCAAAAGCCCAATTGTCGGCGGTGTTTTCATGGATGATACCAACCTTCCCGACGGCTGGTATCGCGATATGAAAGAACACGGGCTGGATGCGATCCAGTATTTCTGGGCCTGGAAAACCCGGGTCGCCCGCCGGGGAGAGGATATTTTTCTCGACCTGAGTCCTATGGACCGCATGATGGCGGACATCCAGAACAGCGGGATGAAGGGCCCGGTGATAATAAGCCTGGGTAACGATTACCATCTGCATTTCGAGCGCCGAATCGCCGAGGTTTTCGATATCAAGATCGACACCCTGGAAATGATCGGCGGCAAGGCGGAGGTAGGCCCGCCCATGAGTCCGCGGCTCGACAGCCTGTTTGTCCGTGGTCTAAGGAAGATTCGCCGGCACTGGGAAGAAAAAGAGTACTCGCAGGAGCTGGTAGTGCTGATTTACGATGAGCCCACCGAGCGTCTTCTGGCCCGCGGCAAGAACCGCTACGATCTGCTGAAAACAGCGATGCCGGATACCCGCGTCTATGGAGTGGTGATGAACCGCGGGAAGTGGGCCGAGAGCATGGCCGACCAGTGCGATATCATTGTCTCGAACGGCGACTTCAAGGGATGCCTCGAAGTGGCCCAAAAGTATGGTAAGGATTTCTGGGTTTACGGTTTCCCGCTTAACAACATCCATACCTCACGCTACGACATGGGAGTCTTACCCTGGCGGGTGGGAGCGCAGGGGGTATTTTTCTGGATGTATAATTACTATAGTTATGACCTGGACAACTGCGCGGTATACCGTCACCCGGACAATCCGGACAAGCTGGTGCGTTCGGCGCCCTGGGAGGGGATACGCGAGGGAATGGACGATCTGCGCTATCTGTCCACTGCCGAGAAGCTCATCGCAGGCTCGGACGGTGAGAAAAAAAAGGTGGCCCAAAGGAGGCTCGGGGAATTGCGTGAATCGATCGATCCGCGGCGCCGCAGACCCGCCCCCCGGGGAGAGGCGCATGATGAAACGAGCCTGCTCAAGCATTACTCCGAGCCGCAGCGGGTCAGGGATGAGGTTATAAAAATTATTCTCGACCTTTTGTGAAAACAAAGCGGCACAGGCACAGGAAGTATATTTTTCTCCAAAGGGCTTAAGGGGCTACCGGCAGGAGAACATTTGCCGAGATTCTTCTTCGAATGGAGCGATTGCGAGGTTGCACGCGGTAAAATCCTGTAAAAACCTCGACCGAAACTGAAACAGAAAAACCTTTGCCGAACCCCAGGAATCAGGTTGACATTTCCCTCAGTAACCAGGGAGGAGCCATGAAGTACCGTATCACAACTCTGATCTTGTTATGCATTTTATGCGCGGTGGCGACATCGGCCGGTGACCAGCCGGCCGACGGCAGGCTGAATATCACCGAAGAGTGGTCGATCCGCATTCCTCCTTCTTCTCACCAGGCGCTGGTCCGGGCTGCAAAGGACCTGCAGGCGTTTCTACGGCAGCGTCACAGCCTGGAGCTTAAGATCACTCAGGAGGCCGAGGGAAGCGGGATCTTGCTTGCGGTGGAGGAGCAAAAGGAAGAGGACCGCATCTCACTGCGGGCCGTTTCTTCCCGGGACCGGTTGATTGTCAGCGGCTCCAGTCCGCGGTCGGTGTACCAGGCAGTGCTGCTTCTCGAGGACCGGCTGGCGGCGCAGCCGTCGGTTTCGGCCTCGCTGGAGGAGATCGTGATCTTTCCCTTCCGGGAGCGCTACGATATCTGGGACGCTTTGCTCACGGGTCAGAACAAAGGGGCGATCGGTTTCGATCTCGAAAGACATGTCAGGGAGGCTGTCCGTCTCGGCTACACCGGCATGGAATGCAACCGCTTCGTGGGGATGGAGCTCATTCATAAGGGCCATGCCGGCGACCCCTATCCGTGGTACACCTACTGGGGTCCCTCGATGGACAAGTTTGTCACCTCCGAGCTTTTCGAGGGGGTCTATCCGAAAGATTACCTGGAGCGGAACCTGGCCGATCTGAAACATGTAGTGGAAGTAGTGGAATCCTTCGGGCTGAAACCTATTTTCCTCGGGTATGAGCCCCGCTTTGTTCCCGAGGAGTTTTTCGAGCGGCGGCCGGAGCTGCGGGGTCCGCGGGTGGATCATCCTTTGCGCAGCGCCAAGAGCCGTTACTCGCTCTGCATAGACCGGCCGGAGGTACTGAACCACTACCGCGTGCTGGCCAGGCGGCTGTCCGAGGAGGTGCCCGGAATCCGCGAAATGCACATCATCTTCCAGGACAGCGGCTCAGGTATTTGCTGGTTCAACAGCCTTTATGCAGGAAAAAACGGACCCGCCTACTGCAAGGATATCCCGATGGGAGAGCGAATGAAAAAGTTCTTCATGGCTATCAAGCAGGGATTCCGTGATGCAGGCCGGGAGGTGACAATCGTCGCCCAGCCGCATAAAATCAGCCGCAGCGACACCGATGCTTTTTTCGACAATGTACCGAGCGAGATAGGCTTTACCTCGGGAAACTGGGCCTCATGGAGTATCTCCTTTCGGGACCCTCTGGAGGCGGACAGGTACGTTCTCAAACGCCTGCGGGAAACGGGGAGACGCACCCTGTATTACCAGCAGCATTTCTTCGGTTTCAACGGGGCGCCCACCTCCGAGTTCCCTCTGCCGTACTACCTGGCCGAGCGCCTTAAAAGGGCCCTGGAGCTGGATCTGGATGCCCTGAACACCCTGGGAGGATTTGTCTCGCCGCCTGTCAAGGAGCGCTCTGTAATGCAGGAGGTGTACCGGAGGTTTATGCTGGAGCCGGACACTGACGGGGAGGCGCTGGTGGAGAAAGTGGGCCATGACCTGGGCGGCCGGGAAGGCGGCGCTCTGCTGGTGTCAATCTGGAAAGACATCCACGCAGCTTTCGAGAAGAACGGGCGCCATATCGGTTTCGGCCTGGGGACCGAATACACCATGCGCCGCACGCTGGTCCGTCCCCTGGTGCCGGATTTACCGGCCCTTATGCCGGAAGAGCGCGAGTGGTGGCTGGCTTACACCTTTGGAGGCAAACAGGGATTCGGCCACGCCCATCTGTTCCGTGGAGAAGGGGGAACCCCGTCGGAGGAATGGTATGTTACCAACCACCAGCGCTCTGTGCGGGCGAGAGACGTTTTTCAGGGAGCCGCCTCGAGACTCGGGGATTTTTTGCGGGAGCACCCGGACGAGGCAGGTTCGCATCCCTACCTGGCCGCCCACCGGCGACAGCTCCGTTTCCTCGGTCATGTGTACGCGACCGGCGCGAACCTCTACGAAGGCCAGCGAATCCTGGACAAGTACGGCAGTAAGAGCGTCTACGAGGAGCGGAAGCAGGAAGTCGATGCCGACCTGGTGCGGTTCCAGGCGGTGGTGGAAAACGAGATCGCCAACACCCGGGCGTTCCTCGAATTCGTAGAAGAGGGCGGAGACCTAGGGATGGTAATACTTCCGGAAGAAATTACCTGGGCTTACAGCACCAATCTGCCGGAGCTTCTGCACCGGAAGATCCAGACCATGAGACGTCACCTGCCGGAAGCGGAGGAAGTCCTGCACCGGTGGTTTAACAGCGAGTATTGAGGGGATTTCAGCGGCATTTGCACACACCGATATATCTTGAAAAACTGTACTAATATTTGAGATTCAGGTCCAGCTGGAACCGGTGGTAAGAATCCTCCTCAACCCCGATCCGGTTATTGAAATAGGTTACCGAGGCTTTGACCGGTTTGGCGACCTGGTAATCGAAACCGAATTCATGGCCTTTGGCATCGGTGCCTGCGCCGCGGAAATCGGAATCGGTGAGAGCGCCTACTACCGCGTCTTTTTCCAGGTTCCGGTAATTGTAGCGCAATGCCCAGGAACCGGCAGTCTTGGTTTCACCCAAGGTTAATCCGGCAAGCCATCCCCGATTTTCCGCCTCTGCGGCGGTATTGTCCACGTAGTCGAAGAAAAATGCCATAGGAGCGCTTCCTGCTTTAAATCCCAGCTCAAAAAAAGCCTCCAGCAGGTTATAATCCTCCAGATACATACCGGCAGCATCCAGGGTATTTCCGAAGCTCTTGCCGACATTGTAAAAGGGGGGACCACCCTGGGTATTGCCGTAATCGAAGTAGCTCAGCCCTAACAGCAGATTGCCTGTGTCTTGATCAAGGTTGAGTTGAAAACCGCCCTGCAGTGCGTAGAGCACCACATCCTTGTCATTTTTACGCTCGACAACCGGGAACCCACCCATATTGACAAACACCCTGGCCGATTCCCCGCCTCCGCTCAGTTTCAGTGCCAGTCCCTCGGGGTTCAGGTCAACATCCCAGATCAGCTCGTTATCACCCACTTTGTAAAACGGGCTTTTCATTTTCCCGCCGACAAAATTTACTCCCGCGACACCGGCCGGCTGCCAGTCGAAATAGGCCAGATCGATCCCGATGCGCTTGGTGGAGAAAGCCTCACCCAGTGTCTGGTTGGCGGAAATCGGATCCTCGGTTCCGCTGGCCAGCTGGAGAACAACTTTCAGATCCCCGGTCACCTGGGCTTCAGACCCGAGCCTGAGGCGTATCCGCTGACGGTGCCTGGTCCCCTCGCCTTCGGTGTCGATAGTCTCATCGCGGAAACGAAAATCGCCTTTCAGTTTAATATTGTCCGTCCAGGAACCTGCCACAGCTTCAGTTCCAGAGAACAACAGGGAAATAAGAAAAATCCCGACCGGTAATCTATTCATCATTCCTCCTACGAAGTACTTCCCTCGTTTCATAAAGGCAGGGTCCAAAATTTTACCTGATGTATTTTCTCCGGCTAATCCAGCAAGGTTTGGAAATTATTAAATATTATTGATTCAGGAAAGGTTTATCGAATACCTGTGCTACTCGTTCATCCGCGTTCGGGATGTTCACAAGGGCGCGAGCCACGATATTTTCATACCCGTTCCGACATAAGACTCAGGAATTAAAAAAGGGGACCGGTAATTCGCTGATCCCCTTATCTTAAGTTACTGTTGCAGGCAGGATGCCGGGATAGAAAGCTGTTTCAAGAGTACGGTTTTCCTCTTTTTTGAATAGTACCCTGCATTTATTAAATAACTGCAGCAATCCCCTGGTGTTCAGGCGAAGACCCCGGCATACTTAAAAAGGGTCCGGACAATTGAAATTCCCTACTTAATACGGCGTTATTGAAAAGGAAGTTGTAAACCTCGACTGCCTGAAAGCGCCGGTTGTCAGTCGGGAAGAGTTTTTTCTTACCTGTCCTGCCACTGCCGGTACACCCGCTTCATGGTTTCCATTTAGGCCGGGTTTGCAGCAACCGAGTGGATGGTGAACATCATCACGCCCGTGGCCTGGGAACCGACTCCCCAGCGCAGGACTTTTTCAGCGGCGGCAGTCGGGGAAAAGCAGGCAAATATGATCACTACCGGCGCGAAAAAAGACCGGAATGCAAGCTTACCCATAATTTTTATCCCTCTACAAGCGGCGGCACCCGAATCTTTTTTCGTGTTCCCTCTGCATTAAGAAGAAGGTGCTTGTCCGGCAAAGGGCCGGGACTCAGGAGAGTAGCTCGCGGGCCTCGGCGACCATCTCGCGCAAGGGCAGCCTGCGTAGGCAGGACTCCTCGCAGAGAGCGAGCTCCCTTTCACCAATGCCGACCGGTTCGCCCGCCAGGCGCGAGTACTTGGTCCGGGCGTACTCGGCAAGCCCGTAGTCTTTGTAATACATGCGGTAGCGCAAGATCCGCTGCAGGGTCTCTCCGGCCTCCGGGCAGACCCCGGTACAGGTGCCGCACATGGCGCAGTAGTTGCCCTCCAGGCCGGCCCAGTAGCGGTCCTCCAGTAACTGGTTCCGAAAGCCCAGTTTTGTTTCGAGGATGTCGCGGTACATCTCCACCGCCTGGAAGCTGCCCATCGAGGCAAGCACGGTACTGGCATGGTATCGGCCGACCATCGAGGTGCAAAGGGAGCCGACCAGCTCCTGTTCCTTTGCATCAGGGTCGCTGGAGGCCCGCTTGGGCAGTCCTTTCATGGCGAGGATGCCGATGCCCGCTTTTCTCGCACGCTCGAGAGACTCGATGAAAGGCTGGCTCTTATTCGCGTAGCTCATCAGGATAACATCATAGAACCCGATCTCGACCATCTTGTCGATAATCTCGGGCCTGTGCGTATGGCAGGCGAATCCCATGTGGCCGACCTTACCCGCCTTTTTGGCCCTCTCGAAGTTCTCGCGCAGCACCGGGTCGCTGATCTCACGGATGCTGTCCATGGGCGGGATAATCATGTCCACGTAGTCGATCCCCAGCTGCGGGAGGCATTCATCGAGCCTTTCCGGACGGACTTTAAGAGCGAAAACCACTTTGTCGCGCAGACTTTTGTTCTGCTTGAAAGCCTTGCCGAAAGATTCCATGCTGCGACCGTTGGTGTAGCCCGGGGAGGTGTGAACCAGTTTTATACCCTGGTCCACAGCCCTGAGCAAAACCGGCGGATCAGTGAGCAGAATGCCGCCGAAGGAAATTTTTGTTATTTTGAGATCGGTCCGACCTAAGAGAGTTCCCGGCAGACCGTTAACCGTGATGTCATCCACCGCCCGGGTGGCCGCAAACCCTGTGCCGGCCGCAGCCGCTCCCAGCGCCGCCCCGGCGGCTCTCCTCATGAAATCCCGGCGATTTATCGAACCACCGGCCTTACCACCGTTCCAATTCCGCCCCATAAATAACTCCTCCATGTAATCAGGGTTAACTGAAAAGTAGAGCGTATAAATGCTGGATGCTGATTCGGTCCAGCGACCTTGATTATTTTCAAGCGGTAAGATTACTCCACCATCTCTAAAATCACCTCGATAACCTGATCCCGGATGCTCTGCGGGATCAGGTATTCCTCCAGCACGGTCATCTCATCGTGGGTCTCGCCCCGGGGATAAGCCTGGCGGAGACGACCGGGCTCGAGCGAGAGCTTTATCTGTTCGAGTTTTTCTCTCAGACTCTCTTTCTTGCCGGTGGGAACGCTTGCCAGCAGTCTTTGGGCGGTTGCGAAATAACGCAGATCATCCGTGCCCTCGCGGATTGCCTCCCAGTTGGTGGAGGAGACCAGTTTTGCTGGGTTTGACGGGTGACGGTATACCGCGCAGTAGTCCGGCGAGTAGAACCAGTAGTTGTATTGCCAGAAAAAGACCCCGTCCGCATCCAGGCGCCAGGGCATGCAGCCCATGTCGTAACGGCTCGAGGCGATCGAGCGCAACGGGAAACCGTAAACCCAGTAGCCCTTGCCATACTCTTCAGCTACATCCCTGTTTCCCGGAAAAT
>CAZSTM010000195.1:0-7408 GCA_964609635.1 uncultured Gemmatimonadales bacterium | reverse complement strand
ATTCGAACCCCCGACACGTGGATTATGATTCCACTGCTCTAACCAACTGAGCTACTCCGCCTATGACCTTGTCTCGATTATCTTGTGGGAAGTTAAAACTATTCCCATATTCGGTTTATGTCAATATTATTGTTTTGCCCGCCCTTGTCCGAGGCGCTATATTTGCAGTATTCCACCGAGCGCAAAGCAGGACTGCGCGGGCGAAATCCCACTAACCACCACCGACACCTGCAGAGCCTAGCATGCAGATCCCGGAAGAAGACCTGATAACTACTCTCGCCGTACCCGGCGCGGCCGAAACCAGGGTCAAAGGCAGCCGTTTTCTGGCGGCAGCCGAACCGGCACCGGAGCGAGAGGATGCCGGAAAAATTGTCCTCCGGGAGGAAAAAAAATATCACGGCGCCGCGCACCACTGCTGGGCCTGGCGCGCCCTGGAAGCACCGGATGAACGTTTCGGCAGCGATGACGACGGGGAGCCGAGCGGGACCGCCGGGACACCCATCCTGCAGGCCGTCGAACGCGCGGGATTGGCCGGCGTGGTGGTAGTGGTCACCCGTTATTTCGGCGGCGTAAAGCTCGGCACCGGCGGATTGGCCCGGGCCTACGCCGAGGCTGCAAGCCGGGCGCTTGCCGCTGCAGAACCGCGCTGCGGCATACTCGCGCGCGAATTTGAACTCACCTTCGATTATACCCTCACCGGACGTATCAACCACCTGATCGAAAGCCTTCCGGTCATGGTCCTCTCCCGCCGCTTCGAGGAAAGAGTCGGTCTGAATATTGCAGTAGCACTCAGCATGGCCGATTCGCTGAGCACACGGTTGACCGAGGTCGCCGCCGGCAAAATCGGCATCGCCGGCCTGGGAGTACGGCCGGTTTTCCCGAAATAATGAATCCACATTTACCAGCTTTGCAGGTTTCAGCCGATGGAAACCACTACTCAATTAGCCGATCCGGCTGTTTTATCGGAAAATTTACCCGAATCCCTGCCCCTGCTGCCGATTTCAGATGTCGTGGTCTTCCCCAATGTCGTCGTGCCGGTAGTAATTACCGAGAATTCATTCGGCAAGTTGATGGAGGGAACATTTTCCGACAAGCAACTGGTGGTGCTGGCCTATCCGCTGGATAACGGTAACACAAACAAAAACGGCTCTCAGCGCTTCTTAACGGTGGGTACCCTGGGGCGCGTGCTCAAGATGCTGCGCATGCAGGACTCCACCGTCCGCATGTTGATCCAGGGTCTGGCCAGAGTCCGCTGCCGGCAGGTCCGTCAGGCGGGCGATCTCTACCTCTGCAAGCCGGAGCCCATAATCCAGCGTCTCGGTTCAGAAGCGCAGGAAGAGACTCTAAAGCGCAGCATCTTGCTTATCTTCCGCGAAATAATAGCTTTAAACCCGAATCTTACCAACGATCTCCGCGAAGCGACCGAAAAGATCGATTCCGCCGGCGAGCTGGCCGATTTTGTGGTCTCGAACATCGAACTTCCCCTGAAGGAAAAAAGGCACATCTTTAACACCGGGGAAGATACCACCCGGGCAAAGCATGTAATCGACCTGCTGATCCGTGAGCGCAACCTGCTGGAGCTGGGCAAGCACATCCAGTCCAAGGTCAAGGACGGAATCGACAGGGACCAGCGGGAGTACTATCTACGCGAACAACTCAAGGTGATCCGTCGGGAGCTTGGCGAGGAGGATCCACACCGGGTGGAGATCGAAACCCTCGAGCGGGCGGTGGAAGAGACCGAAATGTCCGCGGAAGCGCACGAGATGGCCGAACGGGAGCTCTCCCGGCTTCGCCAAATGCCGCCCTCGGCCAGCGAATACCATGTCTCGCGAACCTATCTCGACTGGCTGATCAACCTGCCCTGGGAAACCGGCAGCCCGGACTGTCTGGATATCGAGCAGGCCCGTCGCATCCTGGATAAAGACCATTTCAGCCTGGAGGAGGTCAAGGAGAGAATCATAGAGTATCTCGCGGTACGCCAGCTCAAACAGGACAGCAAGGGCCCTATTCTCTGTTTTGCAGGGCCTCCGGGTGTCGGGAAAACCTCTCTCGGCAAGTCCATTGCCCGCGCGCTGGGTCGCAAGTTCTGCAGGATTTCCCTGGGAGGCATCCAGGATGAGGCGGAGATACGCGGCCACCGCAGGACTTACATCGGCTCGATGCCGGGCCGTGTGATCCAACTGCTGCGCAGGGTGAAAACCAACAACCCGGTAATAATGCTCGACGAGGTGGACAAACTGGGCAGCAACGGCCGGACCGATCCCTCGAGCGCACTGCTCGAGGTGCTCGACCCTGAGCAGAACGCCTTTTTCTCCGACCATTACCTGGAGGTCAACTTCGACCTGTCCAGGGTCTTTTTCATTGCCACGGCCAACCTGATCCACCAGATTCCGCCCGCGCTGCGGGACCGTCTGGAAACCATAGAAATCGCCGGGTACACCGCAATGGACAAGCTCCAGATAGCCCGCCGTCACATCCTGCCCCGTCAACTCCAGGAATCCGGACTGATACCCAAGCAGCTCAAGCTTACCAATGCGACAATCTCCAGGATAATCACCCATTACACCCGTGAGGCAGGAGTGCGATCCCTGGAGCGGGAGATCGCTTCGGTGGCCCGCAAGACCGCCTTGCGCCTGCTGCGGGATGATCCCCGGCCCACGGTTCACCCCGATGACCTGGACGACTACCTGGGTCCGCGTAAATTCATGCCCGAAACAGCCAATCGGCAGGCGGAGGTGGGAGTGGCCACCGCACTGGCCTGGACATCTTTCGGCGGCGAGATACTATTTGTCGAGGCCCTGATGATGTCCGGCGGTAAGCAGCTCGAACTCACCGGGCAGCTGGGCGAGGTAATGAAAGAATCCGCACTGGCGGCGCACAGCTTCCTCAGGGCCAACTACGACAGCCTGGATATCGATCAAGAGATCTTTTCCAACTGTGATATACACCTTCACGTGCCCTCCGGAGCCACTCCTAAAGACGGGCCTTCGGCCGGAGTGGCCCTGGTAACCGCATTGGCCAGCTTGTTCAGCTCCAGACCCGTGCGGCACGAGGTGGCAATGACCGGAGAAATCACCCTGCACGGTAAGGTTCTGCCGGTCGGTGGTATTAAAGAGAAAATGCTCGCCGCTCACCGTGCGGGAATTACCGAGGTCATCCTGCCTGAGGAAAACAAAAAAGACCTCTTCGATTTACCGCAAGAAGTCTCCGCACAGCTTAAATTTCATTTCGTCAAGCACATAGATGAGGTTCTCGAGATCACCCTGGTAAGCGTCTGAAATGCATCGGGTTGCGCCTACAGCTTGAATAGGCCGTATCTTTGACAAAACTCTGCAGGGGGCGTTATCTTTCCATTGACAACCACGAGGTTTGTACCTAATATTAGGTACAAAAATAATCCGAGGTTCAAGGTTGTTGCATTTTAATTATAAAACTTGAGCGAGTAATGTGGGATTTGCCCGAAAAAAGCCGGTTTCTACATGATGTCCTCGAGGAGGACCCTCGATACACGGATGAAGCCTACAATTTTGTTCTCGACACCCTCAGGGAGGTGATCGAGGGTCTCCAGGAAGTCCGTCACATTACCGGCCGTGAGCTGAGCGAGGGCTGCCGCCGGCGAGCTCTGGAGCTATATGGACCGCTGGCCCGTTCCGTGCTTGAATACTGGGGTATTAAAACCACCGCCGATTTCGGCGAGATTGTTTTTAACCTGATAAAAGCCAAACAACTGACCAAGACCGAAACCGACAGTAAGGAAGACTTCCGAGACGTTTTCAAGTTCGATGAAGCTTTCGACAGGCAGTATCCCTGGGGCAAAGTAACCTGAACCGGATCTTTCTTTCCCCCCTCAAATTGCCCTCGCACCACCTCACTCCCCCGCTGCCGGATTAATTCTGCAAGTACTCCCGCTCATGGCCGCAAACAAATTCTTGCGTTTTTTCCTATGCTTATCTACTTTGCAGCAGTTGTACTCTCTACTTCTAAATTCAATCTGGCCTTTCAGCATTCAACAGGGAGAATTTCAATGAAAATTTCCGTCATCGGGGCCGGCAATGTCGGCGCTACCACCGCCTGCAAGCTGGCGGAGAAGGACCTGGCCAATGAGGTCGTGCTGGTGGATATTCTCGAAGGAATACCCCAGGGTAAGGCTCTCGACTTGTGGGAATCCGCCCCCGTGGATGGTTACGACACTCTGTGCACCGGCAGCAATAGCTATGAAGAGACTGCGGGCAGCGATATAGTGGTGGTTACCGCAGGACTGGCCCGCAAACCGGGGATGAGCCGTGACGACCTGCTGGAGGCCAACACCAAGATCGTCAAGAGTGTCGCCGAAAACCTCGGCCGGCAGTCTCCGAACGCCGTTATCATCGTAGTCTCCAACCCGCTGGATGTGATGACTTATGTCACCTGGAAGGTTACCGGTTTCCCATCCGAACGAGTGTTCGGCATGGCCGGGATTCTGGATACGGCTCGCTTTCGCTCTTTTATAGCCCTGGCCCTCGGGGTCTCGGTGCGCGACATCTCCGCCATGGTACTGGGCGGCCACGGAGATTCTATGGTCCCCCTGCCCCGCTACACAACCGTGGCCGGGGTACCCCTGGCGGAACTGATGGATTCAGAAACCATAGAGCAGATCATCCAGCGCACCCGTGACGGCGGAGCCGAGATCGTAAAATATCTCAAGACCGGCAGCGCCTATTACGCTCCTGCGGCGGCGGCAGTGGAGATGGTCGAGGCGGTGATTAAGGACAATAAACGAATTTTGCCTTGTTCCTGCTACTTGCAGGGCCAGTACGGCTTGAGCGATGTATATGTGGGTGTGCCGGCCAAACTGGGCAGTAAAGGGGTGGAGATGATCCTCGAGCTGAATTTAAGCGATGAAGAGAAGGCGGCGTTGAGCAATTCCGCAGAGGATGTCAAGTCGAATATCGCTAAGCTGACGCTCTAGTGCATCTTCAAGTTTGATCTAGATGATTGAATCTTTTTTACCTGATCTATTCCTGTTCAGGCTGTAGGCTTAATGTTAAAAAGGCCGTAGGCTGAAGGCTATAGGCTGTAGGCTTAATGTTAAAAAGGCCGTAGGCTGAAGGCTATAGGGCAACCCTGCCCAAGCCCCATGTTCTTTTACGCACCGGCGGTAGTGTGTGGGGACCTACAGCCTATAGCCTATAGTCTGTTTTCGTAGGCACGCACATTCTCAGTCATTTCATCTTTGCAAGTTATCAGGCATTGTTAAGTTGAAACTGCATCAGCAGCGAGGGTTACGGAGGTAGAAGCGTGAAAACCATAGAGCTCCAGCAAGTAACCGAAAAGGTCAAACAACTTTGCCGGCAGGCCAACATAGTGCTGGGAGATGATGTAATCGCCGCGCTGGAGAAATTCCGCCGGGTGGAGGAGTCTCCCACCGGCCGGGAAATTCTCGACCAGATTCTGGAGAACGCTCAAGTGGCGAAAGAACAGGATGCCCCCCTGTGCCAGGATACCGGATTCGCGGTGTTCTTTGTGGAAATGGGAAGAGACCTGCAATTGACCGGAGAGGGCACTGTAGAAGATGCTGTCAACCGGGGTGTGGCCCAAGGCTATACAGAGGGTTACCTGAGAAAATCCATAGTGGGCGACCCCCTGGAGCGCAAGAATACCGGCGACAACACCCCTGCGGTGGTTCACCTGAGACAGGTACCCGGCGACAGCTTGACACTCACTTTCGCTCCCAAGGGCGGAGGCAGCGAAAACATGAGCCGGCTTGCCATGTTGAAGCCCTCCGACGGGCTCGAGGGGGTCAAAAATTTTGTGGTCGAAAGCGTAAAAATCGCCGGGGCCAATCCCTGTCCGCCGATAATTGTAGGTGTGGGTATCGGCGGAACGTTTGAGCATTGCGCCTACCTGGCAAAGAAATCCCTGCTGCGCGAACTGGGCAGCCGTCATCCCGAGCCTTTCTACGGCTCACTGGAGGATGAATTACTGGAGCTTGTCAATGCAACCGGGATCGGCCCGCAGGGTCTGGGGGGAAGGACCACCGCCCTGGCGGTGCATGTCGAGGCCCATCCCTGCCACATTGCCAGCTTGCCGGTTGCGGTAAACATGCAATGCCACTCGGCCAGGCACCTGTCGGTCACGCTTTAAGGGAGCCGCCGGGGACGAGATTCCAGTCTACGGCTATTTTTCCGGACATTTAAAACCCGGACTTTAAACCGGAGAGTATCTGCACATGGATAAAATCATCTCACTTACTCCCCCGCTAACCGATGAAACGGTTTTGAGCCTGTCCGCCGGAGACCGGGTGAGTTTCAATGGGGTACTGTACACCGCTCGCGATGCAGCCCACAAGCGGCTGGTGGCCTTGCTGGATGAGGGGAAACCGCTGCCTTTCGACATCCGCGGACAGGTGATCTATTATGTGGGGCCGACACCCGCCAGAGAGGGTCAGGTAATCGGGTCCGCCGGACCGACCACCAGCTACCGCATGGACGCCTACACTCCGGCGCTGATCGAACAAGGACTCAAAGGCATGATCGGCAAGGGAAACCGCGGTAATGAAGTTCTGGAGGCTCTGAAAAAAGGAAAAGCGGCCTATTTTGCCGCGGTCGGTGGGGCGGGGGCTCTCATTTCACGCTGTATTGTTTCGAGCGAAATCATCGCTTACGAGGACCTGGGCGCGGAAGCCATACGCCGGATAGAAGTTAAGGATTTCCGCGTGTCGGTGGCCAATGACGCTCACGGCGGGGACCTGTTCAAGGAAGGAATATCCCGCTACAGAAAAATTTAAGCCTCTTACGCAAGGGGCGGCGCTAATATTTTTTACGGAGACAGTATAATCAAAACCTCGGCGGCCCAAAGACTAACTTAACCTCGCCGCCTTTTCTTATCCCGTTCGGCTCTCTCTCTTCTCTTAGCACGGAGGTCGACCTTTTTCTTCTCGGGAGCTTTCTTTGTTCCCTTTCGCTTTTCCTCGTACTCGGCCAGAGCTTTTCTACGGCTCGTCTGGAACTGGCGAAACTCTTTCAGGGTTCCCTGCTGGCTGTGCATGTAACGCTTGGAAGCGATGATAATCAGGCTCAGCAAAACAATGGCGGGGATAAAAGCAAGTATCAGCTCAAACGATTTAGCCGAGCCGCTCTCGCCGTTGATCGCGGAGACAACCGCCCAGTAGCCTAAAAATCCCCCCAACAATACGCAGATTAAGATCACCAGCGCACCCACCACCATCACACTGCACTCTTTGCGCCGTATCTCGGACATGGTCTCGTAACCCGCCCGATCAAAATCATCAATTTTGAGAGCCTCGCCTTGCTGCCCGCCTCCCGGTAGCAGTATTTTTACCAGCCAGATAAACATCACGATCGCGAGGATTACGAACGGTATGGTTAGGAGAATTCTCTTTAGCTCAGGAGGCATTTATCCGTTCTCT
>CAZSTM010000194.1:0-7448 GCA_964609635.1 uncultured Gemmatimonadales bacterium | reverse complement strand
ACGCTCCAGTAGCGCTGCACTATGGGGTTGGTGTTGTAGGAGTGGATGTTGCTGACCAGCCACATGACCACGAAAAGGAAAGTGATCGGCTCGCCGAGAATGCTTTTCCCGGTCGGCATACTGAAATTTTGAGGGGTGCTGAACAGTTCGCCTACCATACCCATTGACGACAGCTTAAAGAGTATCAGCGGAACGATCAGCACCGCCACGGGAATGATAATCAGGAAGGAGAGCACATCGCAGGTGGCCACCGCCAGGAGCCCCCCGAAATAGCAGTAGGTAAGGATCACCACTCCTGCGATGAGGATGACTATTTGCACGGCGCTCACGGTAACATCCCAGGGCAGCCCGAGGCCGGCGAGATTGATTTCCGAAATGTTCAGGGCCGCGGTGGTGAAAATGGCGGTCGCCAGAAGCACGGTACTGCAGTAAAAAAGGTTGAAAGGCAAGAAAAACCAGGAGAGCACCTGCTGCGCAGGCAGGTTGAAACGGGTTGAAACGTACTCGAACATCGAGGTAACCCTGGTTCTCCTCCAGCGCTTGGCGAACAGTAGATAACCGAACAGGGTACCGAATACCCCGGTGCACAGCGCGAGCATCCCTGTCGGGCCCGCCTCGTAAACCACCCCGGCCCCCCCGGTAAACATCCAGGCGCTGAAACCCGCCATGAAAGAGCAGATCCCGCCGACCCACCAGGGAAGCTTGCCGCCCCCCTTGAAAAAATCCTGGATGTTACGGTTGTAGCCGGCGAAAAACTTGCCGATCCAGACCAGGGTCAGCAGGTAGGCCAGGATTACCAGATAATCGACCGTGCCCACAGTCTTGAGCGCAGTATTTTCCATCGGGGATTCCCTTTACCTTGGTGTTTTTCTTTTAGAACTTCAAAACTTCTTAAGCGGCAATAACGAAGGATTAATATATTATTTTCAGACAGATTAAACCACCAAGACACCAAGTATTAAAGACTGTTTATAGTTGCTGGTTGTTAGTGGCTGGTTAATGGTTGACTGACAACTATCGACTGACTACTTTTCTTCGCCTTTCCTCTCTGTGCCTTTGTGCCTCTGTGCCTTTGTGCCTGTTTTTGTTCTGGCTCCTGTCTTCTGCCTTTCCCTCATTCTCATTACTGAAACCGGCATTTACGAAAATGAGAAGGAACCGAAGGCTTGTCAAGATTGCAACTTCTTAAGATTAGAGATGTTATCTAAAATGAGGAGTTATGGCATTCTTTTTGTTTGCAATTAACAGACCTTTGGCAAAATCGTCCACGGTCCGCTGCTGTCGGGCCTGAGAATGACCGGCCCTTTCTCTAATTAATCCGGTTTCCGGCGGTAACAAGGTGTCGTTTTATCTGCGAATCACCGGATAAGTTAAATTTTCAAAGGCATCGGATCCGACCTGGGAGCTATATAACTTAATGGAAGAGAAAAGCAACATACCGGGTATTTTTTTTGCCGGAACGGCTGAAGATAAAACCACTGCCAGGTATCCAAGACAAAAAGCCGGTTTGTCAAGCCGTGTCGGATCGAAATCATGCCTCGGGTGTCTGATTCCAGCAACTCTGGCGCTGCTTGTTGCTGCCGCCGGAAGCGCAGCGGGCCAGGAAGAGCTGCCGGAGGCGCCCCGGATTCACTCGGTGAAAATGCTTGGACAACAGCCCCATGATACATCCTCGGCACTCATCTGGTACGATGATTTCAACGGGCCGGACAAGTCATATACCGAGTCCAGCGAAGAGGTGGACCTGCTTACAGGCTTCGGCAAGCAGGGAGGTTCCCTGCGCTGCACTTATTCACAGGGATCGCAGGGCGAAGGCAACCGTAAGGTTTTTTTCGGGGACAGCCCCTACGGCGTGATGGTGCGAGCCGGGGAAAGCTTCGATGAGGTGTACTGGAGAATCTATGTCATGCACCAGTACGGCTGGCAGGGAGGCCAGCCGGCCAAGATGTCCCGCGCAACCAGCCTGGTGTCCGCATCCTGGAACCAGGCCATGATAGCCCATGTCTGGGGCTCCGGAGAAGAATCCTTGACCCTCGATCCGGCCAGCGGGGTGGTCGGTGACAGAGTGGTTACCACCAAGTACAATGATTTCGACAACCTGAGATGGCTGGGTAACAAACCGATCTCGGAGTTCCGGATAAGCAGCACCGAGGAATCCGGCTGGTGGGTCTGTGTCGAGGCGCGGGCGAAGCTCAACACCCCGGGTCAGCAGGACGGTCTTTTCGAGTTGTGGATCGATGGAAAGCTCGAAAGCGAACGCACGAACCTCGACTGGCGGGGAAGTTACACCGGCCACGGTATCAATGCCGTATTCCTCGAAGCCTACTGGAACAGCGGCTCTCCGGTAACCCAGTACCGTTGGTACGACAACCTGGTTATTTCCACCCGGAGGGTCGGCCCGGTGGTTACCGGGCTCGCACCGATCCTTTACAAGAGGGATTATCACGGGCCGGAAAGGCAGGCAGCCTGGGAGGTCGAGCTGGCCGCGGACCGCGAGGGTAACAATACTGTCTGGCGCGGATCGGTCGAGGGTACGGCGGACAGCACGCTTGTAGATCAGAACAATGGCACCTTTCTCGGGAGGCTGGAGGGCCAAACCCGGCTGGATCCGGGTACCAGGTACTACGCCCGTGCGCGCCAGCAGAGTACCACCGGCGCCTGGTCTCAGTGGAGCCACTGGCATCAGGAATTTCTAACCGAGGGGGAATCGCCCGCATCCTCGAAAAGCTGCGACTACAACCAGGACAGTGAGGTTACCGTGGCCGATGTGATCATGCTGCTGCTTATCCAGCGGGACAACCCACAGGACGAGCAGGCGGATTACAACGGTGACGGCAGTAACACCATAGCCGACGCCATCCAGCTGCTGTTCGACTGGAGAGATGGAGTATGCCCGGCCCCGCTATCGGTCCAGCTCTCCGCAATTGAAGATCACACCGCCGGAGCAGTCAGGATGGAAGGCCTGGAGAAACGGGACTGCGAGTATATCGAAAGATGCATGTCGCTGATGCCCCTGACCCCGGAACTGGAAAAGGCTTTCCGCCTGGCCCTGTACGGCCATACCGGCAGGCCCGGCCTGCCCGGGGGTATCTCCCTGTCGCAGAACAACCCGAATCCCTTTAACCCCAGCACGCAGATCACATACACTCTGCCTGAGAGCGCCTTGCCGCTGCATGTGACAATCAAAGTTTTCGACCTGCGGAACCAACTGGTGCGCACCCTGGTGAATGAAACCAGGGATGCCGGCTCGTACAGCGTTTCATGGGACGGAACCAATGAAGAAGGCGTGCTTGCCGCCAGCGGAATTTACCTTTACCGGATGTATGCAGGCTCGTTCTCCGTAACCCGCAAAATGATCCTGCTTAAATGACGAACTTGGAGTTCGACACACATCGCGGATAACCCCTTTAGAAGTCCCGGTCCTTAGAGTTTCGCGGGCAGGCTTTTTGATACATCTCCTGGTAAATATACCAACTTAAAGTTCGACACACATTACCCGGATTGCCTATGTTGAAATTTCCGGGGTTAGCGTTTCATCTATAAAGCTAAAAGATACGCATTACACTTTATCTTGGCCGCATCTGTTTATTTTAATTTAGTCCTTTATCTCGGAGTGCAGGCAGGGTATTTTTCGCAAGGGCGACACCTGTTTCACCCCTCAAGGTTATCTTTATTATTTTGCATTGCGGGCAAGGCATGCCTGGCTCCCAGGCTTAACTGTAACGTCTCCAAAAAAGGAGGATGGATGTATCCAGGTAACGATGGCTTTTTCTTCGGTCTTTGCGGGTTCCGGTGTGTCATTCGGCTGGCGCTGCTGACCACGGTACTTTTCGGCTGCTCAGGCTCGCGGCCGGAAGGCGGGGAAGCCGGCCCGGCGAAAGAAACCGGCATGAGCGTAGCGGAACTGCTCCAGATGCCCAAAATAGATGCGCACACCCACCTCAGGGACCTGCTCGAATCCGAGCAAGCAGCTCTGCTGGCCAAACTGCAAGAGCACAACATACAATGGCTCGACATCTGCACCAGGGGTATGAAACGGGATTATCTGATGGACCAGATAAACCTGGCGGTGAATCTCAGCTCTAAATACCCGGAACAAATCCGGTGGGCCACCTCTTTCAGCCTGGAGAACTGGGGAGAGCCGGACTGGGAAAGCTCGGCAATCAAGCTGATCGAGGAGGGATTCGCCGGTGGCGCGGTGGCGGTCAAGGTCTGGAAAGAGATCGGCATGGTGCTCAGGGACCCGGACAGCAGCTATGTGATGATCGACGACCCCCGTTTCGACCCGATATTTAACTACATCGAAAGCCGGGGCAAAACCCTGGTGGCTCATATCGGCGAGCCGCGCAACTGCTGGCTGCCGCTGGAAGAGATGACTGTCAACAACGACCGCCGATATTTCGCGGAGAACCCCCAGTACCACTCCTATCTGCATCCGGAGATTCCCCATTACTGGAAGCATGTCGAAGCGCGCGACCGGGTGCTGGAAAAACATCCCGGCCTGCGGTTGGTGGGCTGCCACCTGGGAAGCCTCGAGTTCGATGTGGATGAACTGGCTGAAAGGTTCGACAAATATCCCAACTTCGCAGTGGACCTGGCGGCCCGGGTCTGCCACCTGCAGGTGCAGGACCGGGAAAAAGTGAGAAAGTTCTGTATCACCTACCAGGACAGGCTGCTCTACGGCACCGACCTCGGCGCAGGCCGTACTTATACCAAGACCGGCATAGATACCACAGTGGTGCAGATAGATGAAACCTATCGCAAAGATTACCGCTATTTCGCCACCGATGAGGAAATGGAGGTCTGGGAAGTCGACGGAAAATTCAGGGGCCTGGCCCTGCCGGCCGAGGTGTTGAAAAAGATCTTCCACGACAATGCAGTAAAGTGGTATCCAGGCATCTGAATACATCCTAAGGACAGCCGGGATATACTCGTCGGCACAACGCAGCCTGTCAGCAATTAGTTTATGGTTCTTTCCTTTTAGTTACCTCGACGGAGGTGATCGAAAATGAGAGTGAACACCAGATGGTCTAACGGTATTATGGTTCTGGCTGTCGCGGTTTTTTTCTGGGTGGCCGGCTGCCAGTCGTCGCCTCAAAGCGGCGGGCCGGTGGCACAATCCGACGGCAAATGGAAGGTAATCGGCCCGGGAGGCGGCGGGGGTATCTTTCTGCCCACTATCAGCCCGTTCGACCCGGACATCGTTTTTACCCACTGCGACATGACCGCGGCTTATGTTACCTATGACGGCGGCACGAGCTGGCGCATGTTCAACCTCTGGACCGTACCGAGCGATTTCGAGTTCGATCCGGCAGACCCCAACACGGTTTACGCCGCCTGCCGGGGCTATCTCCACAGCGAGGACCGGGGCTCTGGTTTGAGCCTACTTTTCCGTTCCGAGGACCAGGGCAGGCGCTGGCGGGTAATTTATCCCGACATCCAAAAGGCCGAACCGGTTGAAAAGCTCCAGTCTATGAATTTTCTTCCATCCGAGATCATCGAGGGCGCACTGGACGGCACCATTCAAAAAATCCAGGTCGATCCGGCGGACAGCCGCCGCATCTACCTGGGGCTTGCGCCGCTGGTATCCTACATGAGCAGGGGCGAACGACAGGCCGTGAAATCCGCCATGCTGGTACTTTCCACCGACCGAGGCGAGACCTGGCGCCTGCTGGCCGAGCTGCCGGGGCGCAACGTTCAGGCGATCTTCCCGGGCGGCCTTGACAGCCGACCCGGCCAGGTTACCGTATTAACAGAAAGAGCCTGTGTCCGCATCGAGGAAGGCACCGGCGAGCCGACCCTTGTTCCATTGCCGGTGGAACGGGTGATTGCCGCCGAGAGCGGAACCGGCGATAAAGGGACGGTTATCTATATCCTGACACCGATGCAGCGCTCAGGCGATAAAGTTACCGGCGGAGTCTTCCGCAGCAGCGACTGGGGAGCAAGCTGGGTTCAGGTGAATGACGGGCTGTTCGAGGGTGTTCCCGCCGAAGGTGTGCCGCAAATACGTTCCCTGGCAGTCTGCGAAAAGAGCCCGGAGGTGGTCTATCTCTCGAGTCGCAACTCCCCTGCTGTCCCCCGCGAAAACACCACCGACTGGCGTTTCGGTATTTTCAAGACCGAGGACGCCGGCGACAACTGGAAGCCGGTATGGCTGGCACACGGCCAGGGTTATCTTACGGAAAACCACGCTGGTTCCTGGCTGGACCGCCGCTGGGGGCCCGGCTGGGGCGGAAACCCGATTCACCTGGGAGTCGCCCCCGGCAATCCCGATATTTGTTTCGGCACGGATGCCGGCCGCGCCTACCGCACCACAGACGGCGGGCGGACCTGGCGTCAGGTCCACAGCCACGACCAACCGGACGGCTCGGTTACCACCAGCGGTCTGAATGTGACCACCTGCTACGGAGTGCATTTCGATCCGTTCGACAGCAAACACTTTTTTATCACCTATACCGATATCGGGCTGTTTCATACCTTTAACGGCGGCAATAGCTGGGTTCATGCTATCAAGGGTGTTCCGGACCGGTGGACCAACACCTGCTACTGGCTGGAGTTCGACCCGCAGGTCGAGGGCCGTCTCTGGTCGGTCTGGGGCAACGCGCACGACCTTCCCCGGGACAAGACGTTCAGTCCTCGCGGGTTCGGCCGTAACCAGGGGGGAGTGGCGGTTTCCGAGGATGGGGGCCGCACCTGGCGCAAGAGCAACCAGGGTATACCGGAGAACTCGGTCGGCACCCACGTGCTGGTCGATCCGGAAAGTCCCGTCGATTCCCGCACCCTGTATGTCTGTGTATTCGACCGCGGAGTCTATAAATCAACCGACGGAGGGCAGAGCTGGAAGGAAGCCGACCAGGGTCTCGGGGACAACCGTTATGCCTGGCAGATGCGCCGCAGCGGTGAAGGCCGCCTGTTTCTGCTGCTGAGCCGGGGCAGGCGAGCCGGCGGAACCGTGGACGGCGAGCTATACACCAGCGATGACCTGGCCGAGACCTGGCAGTCCGCCCCGCTGCCCGAGGGTGTCAACGCTCCCCACGATCTGCAGATCGATCCCACCGAGCCCGCCAGGATGTACCTGAGCTGCTGGATACGCACGGTGGAAGACAAGGATAAATATGGAGGAGTGTTCCGTACCGGGGACGGCGGCCAAACCTGGAAGCAGGTTTTCGACGAGAGGATAAGGGTTAACTCGGCCGCCCTGGACCCCAAGCGGCCGGCCACGATTTTTATCAATACTTTTCACAACGCGGCCTTCCGCAGCGATGACCGCGGGGATAACTGGAAGCGGCTGGAGGGATACAGGTTCAAGTGGGGCCAGCGTGCCGTGCCGGATGTCAACAATCCCGGGATGCTTTTTCTCACCACCTATGGCGGCAGCGTGTTCTACGGGCCCGCGGAAGGGGTGCCCGGAGCCTTCGAAGACATTGAGAACCTGCCCGAGTCCTGGC
>CAZSTM010000193.1:0-7453 GCA_964609635.1 uncultured Gemmatimonadales bacterium | reverse complement strand
TCGCGCGCAAGCGCGCGGATCTCCGCTTCGCTCCGGTTTTCGAGCCACACCCGGCCGTGTCCCTACAAAATTCTGCTTTTCACTTTGTGCCTTTGCCACTTTGTCCCTGGAGCGGAGAGGTTGGGAGTGGAACCTTTGCCATTTTGTCTCTTGAAAAAACATAGCGCTAATAAGTTTGTTATATCACCAGTGAAAGGAGAAACCTTTGCCTAAGGGATACTTCACTTTCGTTCTGCACTCGCACCTGCCTTATGTTATCTCCCACGGCAGCTGGCCCCACGGCATGGACTGGCTCAATGAGGCCGCGGCCGAAACCTATCTGCCGCTCATTGACAGTTTCAAAAAGGCCGGCTCGGCGGACGGCAGGCTCGGGGTTACCCTCGGTCTCACCCCTATCCTGGCCGAGCAACTGGCCGACGACCGTTTCAAGAGCCCTTTTGTCGAGTACCTGGATAATAAAATCACCGCCGCAGCCGAAAACAAAGACGAGTTCGAGCGGGTAGGGGACGGGCACAAGGCCCACCTGGCCGGGTTCTGGCGGGATTTCTACCAGCAGGCCAGAAACAGGTTCACCGATGAGCTGGGCGGGGATATTCTCGGCAGCTTCCGTACTCTCCAGCAGGAGGGTAAGATCGAAATTATTACCTGTGCCGCCACCCACGGCTACCTCCCCCTGCTGGGGCGGGATGAATGTGTTAAGGCCCAGCTCGCCCTGGGCGTATCCACCTACTCCAGGCATTTCGGCACCGAGCCTGTCGGTACCTGGCTGCCCGAGTGCGCCTACCGGCCCACCTACGATTGGGTCAGCCCCCTGGCCGATGAGGGCTTCGGCCCCACCAAACCGGTGCGCCGCAAGGGAGTCGAACAACTCGTAAGCGAGGTGGGTCTTAAATACTTCATTGTAGATTCTCACCTGCTCAAAGGCGGCAAGGCCATCGGGGTTTACATCGACCGCTTCGAGGCCCTGCAAAGGCTGTGGAAGCAGTTCGAAAGCTCCTATAAGCCCCGGCCCGAAGATGAAAAGCGCACCCCCTATCTGCCCTACCTGGTGGGCGATCCCAGCCACCAGGACCCGGTGGCTTTCTTTACCCGGGATCCCGAGACCGGCCTCCAGGTCTGGAGCGGTGAATGGGGCTACCCCGGGGACGGCATGTACCTCGACTTCCACAAGAAACACTTCCCCGGAGGGCACCGCTACTGGAGGGTCACCTCCGCCAAAGCCGACCTGGCGGACAAACAGGAATACCAGCCCCACATGGTGCCGGAAATAATCGGTAATCAGAGCTCCCATTACGTGCAGCTGATAGAATCGCTGATCGGTAAGCACCACGACGCCACCGGTGCTCCGGGAATGATCACCGCCCCTTACGATTCGGAGCTTTTCGGACACTGGTGGTTCGAGGGCCCCGAATGGCTGGCAGGGGTACTGGCCGGGGTGGCTGCCTCGGAAACTGTCGACGGTTCCACCTGCGGGCGCTTCCTCGAGCAGTCCCCACCCACCGGCGTGGTAGGCTTGCCCGAGGGCAGCTGGGGTGAAGGCGGCTTTCACTACATCTGGCTCAATGACTGGACCAAGTGGACCTGGCGCCATATTTACCAGGCCGAAGACAAGATGTGCCAAGTGGCTCTTAGACTTGATAGTAAATCCAATGAATCACTCCACCGGCTGGCCTGTCAGTTGGGCCGGGAACTGCTGCTTCTGGAAAGCTCCGACTGGCAGTTTCTGATCAGTACCTGGAGCGCGCGCGATTACGCCGAGGCCCGGGTGGTTAAACACTGGGAGAACTTCGAGAGGCTCTCTCGAATGTTCGAGGTGCTTGAATCAGATGGTGAAGTCCCTGAGGTCGACTGGCGTTTCCTCGAACTCTGCGAACAGGACGACCGGATCTTTTCCCATATTAAACCATCGCTATGGCTACCCTGACCAAAAATAGACAGGCGGTACTCGACCTGCTGTTCGCCTCCAGCAATGAAGATTTTCTCCTGCTGGATGCCCGGGGCAAGATCCTGGGTGCCAGCCGCAAGCTGGCCGCCTCTTTAGGCTATGAGCCGGAGAAGCTTACCGGCAAAGCGTTCTCCGTGCTGGCCCCGGAAGAGCTCAACCAGCAACCGGTTGCCCCGCCAGAGGAAGGTAATCAGACCCTGAAGGTGGTAACCAGGACCGGCGAAAACCTGCACACCCGCTGGCTGATTGTCTCCTCCGGGCTCCAAGGCGCCGAGGACGAGAGCCGGCTCCTGGCCGCCTACCTTAAGCACCGGCTCGGCGAAGAGGAATCCTCTGATGAATTTCTCGAGGAAGCTGTCCGCGAGCCTATCCTCGATGCCCTTCCCATGGGGGTGCTGGTCACCGACCGCCTGGGGCGGATAGTGGTTTACAATCAAGCCCAGGAGAATATCACCGGTATCGGCCGGGAACAGGTCATCGGGGGCGTGCTTTTCAAGGACTACGCCAAGCAGGCACCGGCAGAAGTGTTGAAATCTTTCGACAAAGCCTTAACCGGTAGTAAAACAAGCAGTGAGCACGAGTTTGATTACACCAATCGCTTCGGTGTCCAGCGCCGCCTGAAAACCTGTTTCAGCACCCTCTACGGCCCCGAGGACTCGATCCACGGAGTGATACAGATAATGGAGGACATCAGCCGGCCGCGCCGTCTCGAGCAGGAGATCATCCAGACCAAGGATTTCCTCAAGCGGCTGCTGGACACCACACCCAACGCCATTATCACCACCGATACAGGCGGGCGGATAACTTTCTCCAACCGTGCCGCCGAAACCCTGCTGGGTTACGAAAAGATCGGGTTTTCCGATGTCCGCATGGAAGAACTTTACCCGGGGGGCCACCGTGAGGCGCTACAGGTGCAAAAGCTGCTGGAAGCCTCCGAAGGCAAAATCGAGAACTACGAGACCTATTTCAAAAATGTCGAGGGTCGTAAGGTTCCGGTTAGTCTTACCATCAGCATCCTTTTCGACCAGCAGGGTCAGGTGGTCGGCACCATCGCCATCGTGAGAAACCTGAGTCTCGAAAAGAATCTGGAAAGCGAGTACCGCCGCAGCGAACATTACCTGGCCACAATCATTCACGAAAGCGGTGATGCCATTATCAGCCTCGATGAAAACGAGGTAATCAAGACCTGGAGCCTGGGTGCGGAAAGCATCTTCGGCCACAGCGCAGAGGAGATGATAGGCCGGAAAATCGAATCCACCCTGTTTCCCGATCCCTCCAATCCCGGAGAGTTGCAGTGGATCGAACTCCAGTTGGCCGAGCACGGTGTGTTGCGCAATTATGTTACCGAGCGCGTTGCCGCCGACGGCCGTCGCCTGGTGGTCGAGGCCACCTATACGGTTCTCAAGGACCGCAATGGGAAAGTCACCGGCCGCTCGATCATCTTCCGCGACATCACCGAACGGGCCCGCCTGGAGCGCACCCTGCAGCAGCATGTCTCCGACCTCTCGCTGATCAATGAAGTCAGCGAGGTGCTGCTTTCCACCTCGGAGCTCAACGAGATTCTGGGAATCATCCTGGTGGCTGTTACCTCCGCCCAGGGCTTGGGTTTCAACCGGGCATTCATGCTGCTGGTCAACCAGCAGAAAAATGCCCTGGTGGGTGAGCTCGCCATCGGGCCATCCAACGCCGAGGAAGCTAATATCATCTGGAACGAACTGTATCAAAAGCAACTCAGCCTGCGCGAACTGATGACCTCTTACAACACCAATGTCGAAGAGCGTGACATCCTTGTCAACGAGATCGTGCGCAGGATCCGTATCCCTCTGAGCGACAAAGAGCACCCCCTGGTTCGTTGTACCGAGGAAAAACAGCCGAAGAACATCCGTAATGGTGTAGCCGAGGGACTGCTGCCCCAAGACCTGGCCGAGCTTCTGGGCACCGACACCCTGGCAGTCGCGCCAATGGTCTGCAAGAACCGATGTGTGGGTCTTATCCTGGCCGATAACCTGATCAACTGGAAGCCGATCGAAAAAGAATCGATGCGCCTGTTGATGGTTTTCGCCAACCTGGCGAGCCAGGCTATCGAGCAAAGCCGCCTCTTAATAAGCCTGGAGGAGAAGATCGCCGACCTCGACAGCGCCTACAAGCAACTCAAGGAAAGCCGCGACCTGCTGGTGCGCTCAGAAAAGCTCTCCGCCGTGGGTGAGGTGGCCGCCAAAGTCGCTCACGAGATCCGCAACCCCCTGGTTTCGATTGGCGGTTTCGCCCGTTTCTTACACCGGGAAATGAAAAAGAACGACCCGAAAAAAGCCAAACTACACATTATCATCGAGGAAGTCGAACGCCTGGAACGCTACCTTCGCGACACACTCACTTTTCTGCGTCCCAACGTGCCGGTTTTCCGTCTCATGAATCCCAACACCCTGGTACTTGAAACTTTCCGGATGATGGATATCGAAATTGATTCTAGAAGTGTCGATATCGACCTGCAACTGATGGATGACCCGCCTATGGTCGAGCTCGACCCGGAACAGATCAGGCAGGTGCTGATGAACATCTTCCACAACGCCCTGGAAGCGATGCCGGATGGCGGCCGGCTCTCGGTGAGTTCTTGTCAGGACGAGGATTATATTACTTTTAGTATTGCCGATACCGGGGTGGGAATCGAAAAGTCCAACATAGAAAGGCTTTTTACCGCCTTTTTCACCACCAAGAGCACGGGAAGCGGGCTGGGACTAGCGATCAGCAGCCAGATTATCAATAATCACGGCGGCACCATCGGTATCAGCAGCCGGAAAGGTGAGGGAAGCGTATTCAGGATATCCCTGCCGATCAGACAGATTGGCAAAGGGAAGGAGGCCTAATGAAAAGACTTTTGATCGTTGACGATGAAAAACACCTTCGCCTGCTGTACAAGACAGAGTTCGAAGCCGAAGGCTACCGGGTGGATGCCGCAGCGGACGCCAAGGAAGCCCTGGGTCTGTTCGAGCGCGAGCATTACGACCTGGTGATCCTCGACATCAGAATGCCGGGCATGGACGGTATCGAAGCTCTGGGCAAATTCCTGGGGCGTGACAACAAGCTGCCGGTGATTATCAACAGCGCTTACGACAGCTACAAGGACAATTTCATGAGCTGGTCCGCCAACAGCTACGTGATCAAAAGCTCCGACCTTACCGAACTCAAACAGAAAGTCAAGGAAGCTCTGGGCGAAAGCATGTTCGAATTTTAATATGCTTTCGGGATTCGGTCGCGGAGAGCTACGAAAACCACTGTATATTATTTTTATATTTTGATATACTATTTTTTATACTGATAACCGGGTCGGACGAGCTGTTCCGAAATCAGTTTCAGCGCCCTGAGCCTTATAAAGTTATTAAATCACCACCGGCCGACAGCCGGAATAATTCTCCCCGTCAAGGAATTGTTTTGACCCAGCGGCATATCAACGAACTACTCACCGTTATCCTGGCAGGCGGCCGGGGCGAAAGGCTCTATCCACTGACCAAGATCCGTTCCAAGCCGGCGGTGCCTTTCGGCGGGATTTACCGGATCATAGATTTCACCCTCTCCAACTGTCTCAACAGCGGCCTGCGCCAGATCAAGGTGCTCAGTCAGTACATGAGCCATTCGCTCGATCGCCACCTCAAGGAGGGCTGGAACATTTTCTGCCCCGAGCTGGGCGAATACATCGACAGCGTTCCCCCTCAGCAGCAGTTTAAACAGGCCTGGTACGCGGGCACTGCCGATGCCATTTTCCAGAACATCCACCTGCTCGAGCAAATCCATCCCCGTTACGTGCTGATCCTCTCCGGCGACCACATCTACAAGATGAACTATGATGATATGATCCATTACCACCTGGAAAAGAAGGCCGACCTGACAGTAGCCGCAGTGGAATTGGAAAAATCGAAAGCCGCCAACAACCTGGGGGTGCTGCAGGTCGACAGCACCGGGAGGATCGTGGATTTCGAGGAAAAACCGGCCGATCCGAAACCCAGTCCCCTGAACCCCAATAGCGTGCTGGTCAACATGGGGATTTATATTTTCAATACCGACAATCTGGTGCGTAATGTGGTTGCCGATGCCAAGCTGGACACCAGCCACGATTTCGGCAGGGATATCATTCCGGCGATGATACCCCGCGAGCAGGTCTATGCTTTCAATTTCATCGATCCCACGGGCGGAGATATCTTCTACTGGCGAGATATCGGTACCATTGAAAGCTATTACGAGGCCAGTATGGGCCTGCTTTCTGCCGAACCGCATTTCGATCTCTACGATCCCGAGTGGCCGATTCGCACCTATATGGGCCAGTATCCCCCGGCCAAGTTGGTCCGGACCGGGGCCGCCGATGAGGTGGAAGGTAAGTTCGGCAGGGCGCGGAACTCGATCATCTCGCCGGGGTGCATTATCGAAGGGGCCAAGGTGATCAATTCCGTGCTTTCTCCCGAGGTCAAGGTAGGGCCCAACGCCGTGGTGGAAGACTCGGTGATCATGCACCGCACGCAGATCAGCGCACACTGCCGGGTACAGCGGGCGGTCATCGACCAGGATGTGTATCTTTCAGCGGGAACCTCGGTGGGCTTCGACAGCGAGGAGGATCAGCGAAACTTCCAGCTTTCGGAAACCGGGCTGGTGCTGATCCCCAAAGGGTACAGGCTTTAAGAGATAAGGGATTGAATTGAATAGCGCTCGCTGACCCGGCAGCTTGCTGCAGGTAGTCTTCAATCTTACCCGGAGAGACTTTCAACACGGACAAGCTAGATTAGCCTTGCTTCAGAAGAATTTGCTCCCGTTTTCCTCTTCCATCCTTGCCGGACATGCCTGAACGTTCTTCAGGCCAGGTTCATTCCGGCGGATTTAACTTATCCCTGAACACATCAAATTTCTTTCCGGAAAGGCCGCACGACCCGCAGGTATCAGGTACCGATTCACAGCAGGATTTTTTTCCCGTGGCCATGCGAAAAATCGACCGCAGGCAAAAGTACGCCGTTAAAAAAACTATCACCACTACTATCGCCGTTTCCGTCATCTTATCCAACTCCAATTCCCAGTAAACTTCCTGTCTGGTAAACGATCAGGGTCAGCAGGTAGGCTGCAGCCGTCAAACCACCCCACTGTAAGAGCACCCAGCGCCAGGAACCTGACTCCCGTCGGGTGGTTGCCAGGGTGGCCATGCAGGGGCTGCCGATCAGGCAAAAAAGCATGATACAGACCGCGACCAGCGGCGGGTAATCTCGTTGCAGCAGACTCCGCAGCGAACTGCCCTGCAACCCGGTATCTTCCACGGAATAAAGAACGCCCAACTGGGCCACGAAAACCTCTTTGGCCGCCAAGGCTCCGATAAGGGCGGTACTGATTCTCCAGTCAAATCCCAGGGGCTTAAGTACGACCTCCAATGCCCGGCCCAGCCTGCCGGTCAGCGAATAGCCGAGTTTCTCCGCCCCCATCCGGTTTTCTATTTCCCTCATCTGTTCCTCGAAGGGAGCTTGAACCTCATCCAGG
>CAZSTM010000192.1:6962-7469 GCA_964609635.1 uncultured Gemmatimonadales bacterium | reverse complement strand
TCACTCCGAAAAGACATACATCGCGTATGGGGTAACCCTGCTCGGGCTCGGGATGAGTCTGCCAGAGCTTGCGAATAGTCTCACCGTGTTGGTCTGCCAGCAGGCTTTCCACCTCGCTGCGGCTGATTGACACGGGCAAATCGAGTAACAGCTCCACCACCTGCTGTTCGCTGAAACCCAGGGTTATCGGATTGATATCCCGGAGCCTGGCTATTGGCTTCAAGTCAAGCCCGTCCTTCACGCCGAGCCGCCGGCGCAGGAGCAGAAAGCCGATTTCGTAACTGGCAATGCGCTCGTTAAAGGCGCTGCGGCTGCTCTCGCTTTTCGGGCTGATCAGCAGGCTGTTGCACAGGATGATATGGTATTCCTCGGGAAAGCTGAGGTAGCGCACTGTGAAAGGGAAGAACCCGATGTTGGTTACCTTGCCCTGCCGGCTCAGTAGGATAGCTGCATGGTCAAGGTAACCAACATCGGGTTCTTCCCTTTCACAGTGCGCTACCTCAGCTT
>CAZSTM010000192.1:0-6952 GCA_964609635.1 uncultured Gemmatimonadales bacterium | reverse complement strand
GGTGCCCACATACCACTCTGCGGCGCCGCAGTGGTCGATCAGTGCATGATCATCCATCTCGATTCCGTTGAACAGGCAGAACAGACGGGCGGCGGCGACCACCAGAGCGCTGGAGCTACTCAAGCCCACGGCTATCGGCATATTGCTGGTTACAAAAACATCCATGCCTTTGAAAGAGCTTGGGGGAAGGTCCTTTTCACGCCAGAGCAGGTCGCTCAGGTAACACCCCGCCGCGCGCACATAGTTGCTCCAGTCGCCTGAGAGACCACGGCGCTCGAGGGCCGACAGGTTTTTAGCGGTCCAGTCGTCCCAGTCGGTGACCGGGATCTCCGGCATTTCCTCGGAAATGCGAAAACTCCGGGGCGTAAAGTGCGGATTACGGTTGACCAGAACTACCTTATCGTCATCTCTGGGCGCGGCCACTGCAACTGTTTCCTTGACCGCGATGGGGTTGACCGACCCGCCCCGGTGATCGACATGCATGCCGATCAGATTGACCCGGCCGGGAGAGCGGACTATCACCACGGGTTCGGAGTCGCCGAAATTTTCCTGAAATCCCTCGAGCGCCTCACGCAGCAGGTTCCCATGTTCGGCCATGCGATGAGAGTCTCTGCCGATATAATGGCTAAATATCGGATCGAGAGCTCCCTTATCCAGCGCTTTCAGCCACCGGGAGCACCGCAGCCGTTCTGCGGTTGCCTCCATGCTATTCCTTTCGCCCGACCACCTCGAAGCTCTGGCGCAGCTTGGCGATGTGATTCGGCGGGAGGGTCCCGCGCCAGGAGGAGTTGGGATAGATTATCGAGTGCGGACCGATCACAGTACCGGGGTTCAGCACACTGTTGCAGCCGATATCCGTGTGGTCGCCGAGGACCGCGCCGAACTTGATCAGGCCGGTATCTATCGGACCCTGGGGGCCCTTGACCGAGACGGTGGTCCAGGTAAGCTTGACATTGGAGATCTTGACCCCCGCGCCTAGGTGGGCTTTGTATCCGAGAAGGCTGTCTCCCACATAGGCGAAATGGGGCACATTGGCCGATTGGTGAAGGACACAGTTCTTGAATTCGCAGCTGTTGCCCACTACCGAGCCATCGCCCACGATTACATCCTGCCGGATATAGGCTCCGGCGCGGACCCGGCATTCGGCTCCGATTATGGCCGGCCCCAGGATCACTGCACCGTGCTCGAGAACCGTACCCGGGCCGATCTGCACCCGCTCGCCGACAAAGGCTCCCGGGCTGACACTTGCCTCGGCATGGACCCCCGGTTCGAGGTGGTCTTCGATGGTCCGGGCGATACGGGGAATCGCCTCCCAGACAAATTTTATTCCATGGTACAGCGCAGGGAAAGGAGCTTTATCGAGATCGAAAAAATCGCTTGGAGCAAACACGCTTTTATTCCTCCTCCATGCCTATGCGGTCGCTGATCTGGTTGGCTTTCAGCAACTCGAGTACTTTGTCGTGCAGGGTCTCATTGGCCGAGCAGACAATGTTATAGCGGTTTCCCACTTTTTCCGAAAAGCTCACCGGCAGGCCCTCGAAAGTGGTAACCTGGCAGCCCGCGCGCTCGGCAATGGCAATCCCCGGGAAGATATCGGTGTGAGGCTGTTTATGGGCGAAATAGACATCCACCTTGCCGGAGGCCACATCGCAGAACCCGGAGGGGCCCCCGTTGGGCAGGATGAATTTCAGCTGGCGGAAAAGGAATTTGAATTGCTCGACCGCAGGGTACAGGTAGTGCGGCTTCATCAAGTAGGTTTCGAGGAAAGCATCGGAAAGCTTATCGGTTTGGTTGGGCTTAACATCCTCGACATTCAACACGCCCTCGGTTCCGAACCGGCCCAGGTAACTGTGGCGTGTGTCGCAGAACACCACCTCCCCACCGGAGCAGTCCACCACCACCGCGGCCAGGGGCTCGGCCAGTTCGGACTTGGCCGGACGGGTATAGATGGCCAGGGCCGAGAACCAGAAAGCGGGAATATTGCGTTTGTAGAGCAGAGAACCGTCAAAAGGATCGCTCACGAAATAGATCGGCCGGTCCAGTTTGACTTCCGGTGCACAGCGCGGCTCGATCTTTTTCGAGCCGACCTCTTCGCTCAAGACCACCGCATCTTTACCGCGCTCGGCCAGCTGCTCTATAAAAAAATCTTCGAGTTCCTTGTCGATCCGCAGGGTTTCGGGGTCCCAGTAGCGGTAACTCCCGTCGGTTTCATCGCGCCTGTCCACCACCTCCGCGCCTTTCTGCTGAGCCAGTCCTTCCACCCGCCGGGCCGCCTCGCCGCCCAGCTCCAACGCCAGTTTAACCCATGGGGAAGCCGTGTTGATATCAAACATCTAAATTTCTCCAATCTCTAAATGGTTCATGTTATTGAATAATTTCTTCCATTCAGGCAAAAACAAAACTCAACATATGGTGTGAATACCTTTTCAAAAACCGCTTCAGGGCATTAGGGATAATAAAATCTTGGCCCCCCTAGAGCAAGCATTTTCACTCTGGTCATGCATCATAACACCGAAAATGATCGGTTGAATCGACTTGATATAACGGAAGTAGCGATAGCCGGTGAATGTCACTTTTATGTGGAGGAATGACAGGAGATCGTTGGAGAGAAACTACACGTTTTTTTTTGGCTTTCTTGTTAGAGCCTCCCTTTTGGGATTCTCTTTGACCTGGGCGGCGGCTTTTTGCCTGGCGCTTTCGGAGCCCTGGCGTTTTTTTTCGTATTCGGCCAGCGCCTTCCTGCGATCTGACTGGAAACGGCGAAACTCTTTAAGAGTTTTTTGCTGTGTTTTAATATAACGAGAGGAAGCCTTGACAACCAATACCAGTAAAAAGACGGCGGGAATAAAGACCATGGCCAAATTAAGTATATTTTCGGATTCCACACTGCCGGAGGCAACCGTAATGATTGCCCCGTAAATCAAACCACCGAAAAACAAAAGGCAGATAAATATTATCAGCCCACCGAGCACCATCACACCACGCTCCTTGCGCTGTATCTGGTCCATAGTTTCGTAACCGGACATTTCGAAGTCATTCATTTGCGAGTCGTTCCTGTTCTTGTTAAACACCGGCAGCATCTTTAGCAGCCAGAGAAACATTATTATCAGAACAGCTGTAAAAATGACCGTTACCAGCAACTTCGATAACTCTGGATACATTTAATTCAATCCCTCATTGCTCAATGAACCATAAATGCCGAGGTACCGGTTAAATTGCATATTGAGTGATAAACGATAAGATTGTCCAAAAGTTGCGGAAGAAAAAAGGCCTCGGCGGTCAAACGGCGGATGAAGAGGTGCTTTCATTCAGGTATCATTGTAGCAGGTGTAGATAGGACAAAAAAGTTTTCTCATGATTTATGGGGCAATACTGTGAACATTGCAGTCGGAATGGAAAGCGCCTGGATTTTTTCCTTGCGGCGGGTGTAAGTAGATCGGTTTTCTTGAATTCCACAACAAGATAGAGGTGAAATATGGTCGGTAAGGTCCCGGGCGGATTCGACGGCTTCTCGCCAAAGACCCTGGATTTCTTAAGAGACCTTAAAGCAAATAACAACAAGGTTTGGTTTGAGGCACACAGGGGGGATTATCAGAAACATTTAATGGAGCCGTTACGGAATCTGGTGACTGATCTGGGTGAATTTATGCTGAGCATCGACCCGTATTTTGAAATTACACCCGCGGTGAACAAGACGATTTCGAGGATTTACCGTGATACGAGATTCTCTAAAGACAAATCGCCTTACAAAAGCAGGATGTGGATCGCCTTTAAGAGGCAGTCCGAGAACTGGAAGGATGCTCCGGCCTATTTCTTTGAAATCTCGCCGGATTCATACTGTTATGGTATGGGATTTTACCAGGCTGCCAAAGATACGATGGACAGGCTGCGGGAGAAAATCGACAAAGCTGCGGATGAGTTTCTGAAAGCGATTGCATTCTATTCAACACAAAAAGTCTTTGTGTTGGCAGGAGAGAAATACAAAAGGTTATTGGATGAAAATAAGCCCGTGGAAATCCAGGAATGGTATCAAAGGAGAAATCTCTATCTTATCTGCAACAGGAAGATCGATGACTGTCTTTTCAGCAGGGAGTTGGTGGAGGATTTAATCACCGGATATAGTCTCATTGCTGCTTTATATAACTACCTGTGGAAGATTAAATCTAAAAAAGAGCTTTAAAATTGACCGCTCCCGGTCGTTCCGGCCGCCTGCTCCGGGTCAATCCGATATCTCAGGAAAGAATGGTTTTTTCAATTTGTACAAGGCCCTCTACCTGCTTTAGCCTTCCACCGGCAGAACACCCTCAAAACCTCTCGGCCAGTCTCAGGTGAATCCTGCCGTTTCCCAGGCCCCTGTCCGGTGAAAAAGCCACCGCAATCCCCATAATACCCAGGCGGCTCTCAATCTGCAGGCCGGCCCCGAACCCCTGCAGGCTCTGCGTACGCCAGCCGGGCCCTGCCTGCCCTGAGCCTGCATCCGCCAGGGCCGGGGTTCGCGGCACCCGGGCCGCACCGATATCGTAAAAGGCGAACACGCGGGAGTTTTCTCCCACCAGGTAGCGGTATTCCAGGTTGGCCCAGGTCACTTTTCTTCCCCGGTAGGCCTCCTCGAGGTGTCCCCGCACCGTGGGCCGCGAACCGCTCTCGGCCGCTCCGCCGATAGGGAGGCGCGCATGATAAGGTATCTCTTCCACGCTCGAGCGGCCCGCTGCCACCTGGGCGTACCCCACCCCCAGGGCCGCCTGGTGGGGTAAGCGCACCAGCGGCCGGTAGCACGCGCTGTAGAGCTTAAGCCTCACCTCGCGGAGATTCCGGCTCTGGAGACGTCGTCTGCCCACCGCGGCGCTCAAGCTCAGTTCCAGGCCGGAGCGCGGGTTCAGCGGGCGCAGGATGTTCGACCAGTCGAGGGTGCCGCCGGCAGACCAGTGTCTCGAGCTCTCGGCTGCGGGGTAAGTTTCGCTGCCCGGGCTGGTTTTCTCATAAGCCGCGTCCATGCCGAGTTTGAGCCGCCCGGTGAAATCTTTTGACAGCCTGACCCAGGCACGGCTGGCGGTAAATGTGGAGTCGCGCAGGCTCTGGCCGTAGCCCAGGTCCAGAGACAGCGACCTGCCGGCAAGCCAGGGTTCATGGTATTCGAGCTGGAGGCTCGACCAGTCCCGGCGCGGGCGCTCCCAGTCAATCAGGCAGGAGCGGGCCGTGCCGAAAAGGTTGCCCAGACTCATGCGTACGAAACCGGCAAGCATTCCGGAGCCTGAGCCCGATCCCAGGGCGGCCTCGATGCGGTTGGCCTGATGTTCGGCTACTTTCAGGATCAGGTCAACCCGGTGCGGGTTGGCAGTGCGCAAGACAAATGGTTCGGAAGCCGAGCTGAAAAGCCCGGATCGTAAAAGCCTCCGCCTGGCCGAGTGGATTTCCACCTCGCTGTACGGCCGGCCCTCCTCGAGCCCGGCAAGCCTTTTGAGCACCTCGTCTCTGGTATGATCAGAGCCGCTCAGCTTGATTTGCCCCAGGCTCACCGGGCGGCCCTTGTCCACCTGAACTACCAGCTCCAGGCGCAAGTCTTCGACCATTTTCGCCTCGAGGATGCGGGCCGTGCAGTAGGGATGGCCCCGGTCGGCGTAAAATCCGACCACTCGCCGCAGGATTTTTTCGATCCTGCCGTCCGAGGCCACACCGCCCGGTACCAGGGCGATCCTGTCTCTTAACCCGGCCTGTTCGGTCCTGAGCGGGCCGCTAAAATCCACCCTGCCTAACCTGGTGGGCTCTCCGGGCTCGATCCAGACCGCCAGCCGCGGACCGTCATTTGTAGCTCTGCCGGGCAACCACTTGTGGCGCTCGATCCTGGCCTGGTGACAGCCCAGAGCGGCGTGCAAGAAGCTCTGCAGCGAATCGACCACCCTGAGCACCGAAACACACTCGAGAGAATCCGGCAGAGCTTCACGCAACACCGACTCTTTCACCGCCCCGGTGCTTCGCAACTCCAGGTTCTCCCTTAAGATGAAGCCCGCCGGAACCTCGGTTTCCGATCCGGAGACCCGTGATACCCAGAGCACGAGCAGTGCCAGACAAAGGACAAACGTATTTATTTTATGCCGATTCATTGAATAATTTCCCTGCAGGGGCGGTTCGCGAACCATCTCTGCCCCGACCCACATGCCGGTCCATTAGAAGAAATATTTCATTTCCGCACGTCCATAATGGGTGAATCTCCCCAGGAAATAATCGGTGCGTCCGGTGTACCGCACGTGCAGCAGCATCCTTTCGCCCGGTTCGACACTGGCCGCCACGGTTGTTTCATAGCCGGTGCCGGAGCGCGCCAGGCCCAGAACCTCTACCAGTCTTACATCCTCACGGTCGCTTCCCGAGATATGGTTTACCCTGACCGAGGCTTCCAGGCGCCCGCTTCCGGCAAGGAAGCGGGTAAGCCCGGCTCCGGAACCGAGCTTGAGGTAGTTTGATGCGGGGACTTTCACCTTCAGGCGCTCGATATCCAGGTTTAGCGAGGCGCGCCAGGAAGCGCCGAAATTGGCGATCAGGCTGTTTGCCAGACTTACCTTTCTCACCGAGCTGGTATGTGCCGCCAGGTCTCTCCTGAAACTTTTCCCCGCGGCCGCGGTGGGGTCCCATTCAACCGCACCGGTCAGCGGTACCCTCAGCTGAAGGCGCAGGGTTCTCTCGCCGTTTTCCTCGAAGCCCTGCTCGAAACGGCGGTCGAAACGAGTATTCCAGAGAAGTTCCAGGCGGCTGTAGATTTCCGGGTCGGCCCAGTGCACGGTAATGTCGGTATTGACTCTGGTGTGGCTCATCAGGGCATCCTCCCTGTCGTTGAGCGCCGAGGGGAACATCAGGTAGAGCTTCCATTTTTCCTGGAGAGCGTTCTGTCGCTCGAGCTGGACGGTGCTTCCCAGGGTTATCCTCTTGATTACTTTGCCGGCTGAATCGACCCAGGAGG
>CAZSTM010000191.1:0-7502 GCA_964609635.1 uncultured Gemmatimonadales bacterium | reverse complement strand
AAATGAAGCTCAACGTTAAAGCCTTTTCTCTCACCTGCGGGATTTTAGCGGGTCTGGGAATGTTTTGCTACACCTGGTGGGTCATAGCTTTTGAGGGATGCGGCGCGGCTCCACACTGGATCAGCTGTGTTTACCGGTGTTACAGTATCACCCCGCTGGGAAGTGTTATCGGGCTGGCCTGGGGACTGGTGGATGGCTTGATCTGTGGAGCGATTTTTGCCTGGCTTTACAATAAATTAGCCGGTAACCGGAAAGCGGAAGCCCCCGCAGAGCCCTCGCAGTGACGGTATTCCCTTTGAGGCGGAAATTTAGTCATCGACCTGGAGGCGGATAAAAAAATATAGGAGAGTTAAATACTTTTGAGCCGGAGCGCGGTGCGGGTTATAATCCCGTGCCGGTCATTGGAAAACAAGCGGCTTTCCCTTGGTTGTTCCAGGGAGAGCCGCCTTTTTTCTTTTATACCGGATGATTCGGGAAATGTCCTTTTAAAGGAATGGTTGGATAAAATGCTTGAACGCCTGGTAAAAGTCGGTAAATTTGGCATATCTGGAAATAACCGCTGGCAGGTTTTTTGCGGTTTATCAACACTCTATTAGACTCTGCTGCTTGCAGCGGCAAACCGAAAGGACGGGTTTTGAGAGTCGTAATCGATACTTCCGTGGATGAAAGCCGGTGGGATCGGCTGGTGGCCGGCGCACCCGGAGGCCACATATTCCAGAGCGCCGCCTGGGCCGCGTTCCAGAGAGAGTATTTCGGCGTGAAGAACTATTTTTTCACCCTGGAAGACTCGGACAGCGGGCGGCCTTTAGCCTTACTCAGTGCCCGTCGTGAGTTTCCTTTCAATCGAGTACTCTTTGAGAGACCGTTGAAATCACTCACCGTGCCCCTGGCCGACCGTCTTTTTGCCGAGCTGAGAGTGGAGTGGGGCCCTGTATTTTTGGGCTCCCTGGAGCAAAAAGACAGAGCCGAGATGCTGAGCTTATTTCTCGACGAAGCGGAAAAATTTTGCCGCGGCCGGGGAATCATCTCGCTCAAAGGAACTTTCGGCAGTATTTACGAGGACACTGAGAATGACCACGGGATAAAAGATATTTGTCAGGCCAGAGGCTTCCAGGCCGTCGAAAACGCCACTTTCCTGGTGGACCTGCGGCCGGATGAGGATACCTTGTGGAGGAACCTTAAGCAGTCGGCCCGCAAGTCGGTCCGCCACGGCCGGGACCAGGGGATAAAAGTCGAGAGGATAAAATACGATTCAGAGCTGGCCCCTTACCACGATTTTGTCTGCCGGTGCAGACGGTCGCTGGGCCTGAAAACATCCGGCGTACGCAATTTTACCGAGATGTGGCGCGTTCTGCGGCCTGCCGGCATGATGGAGATATTTTACGCCTCGCAAGACAGTGAACTCCTCGGCGGGCTGGGTGTCTGGCACCATGCAGGGGTGATTTTTGAATGGGGCTCGGTCCAGTCCGAGAAAGCCCGGCAGGAAAAACTATACTGTTCGGATTTGCTCAAGTGGGAGGTTGTCCGCTGGGGACACGAGGCGGGATACAGGCTCTACGATTTAGCCGGGGTCGAACCCGACCTGGATCAGGTTGATCCTAAAAAAAGAGGTATTTACCAGTTCAAAGCCAAATGGGGCGGGGTTTATCGGCTGTACAACACTTATACCAGACCTTTTAAGCCGGTACGTTACAAAATTTTGAAATCGAGTACCAGCCTGGCGCGAAAGTTATTTGGCTGCCTGCGAAATTAATGGAATTGCGAGGGGACCTGTTCTTTGAGTTATAGAGTTAAGAGCACATTTTTTACCAAATTACCGCCGATTATTTCACCTGCCGATCAATGAAAAACCATCAAGGGAATTCCGGTGTCCGGTAATAATTCTCAAAATGCCTTTAACCGCGCTCTGAAGAACCGGGCCGTTGCAGGATTATTGTCGGGGACTTTTGTTAGCTCCATTCCATCCATCTTAGCGAACTTTCTCCTTCCGCAGTGGATTATCTGACAGTCCGGCTGTTTTTCGCTCTGATTTATCTGTCGATTTTTATAGTTTCTTCACTTGCGTTCACTTCAATTCTCTTTTAAATCGGAATCAGAAACAAAATACGCCTTTGGAGTGGATTGCTTGTTGTCTGCCCGGGGTTGCCTGGTTCATGATGGTTCGTCTGCTATTTTCCTGTCTCTATCAGCCGGATTTTATTTACACCGTGCTCATGGGGAGCGGGTTGTATTTCCTTCTATGCCGGGCTTCGGGCTTGTTTAAGAAGGGCTGGGAACACCGGTTTGCTTTCCCGTTGGTTCTGGTCACGGCACTGGCAGGGGCCGGATGCAGCGTCTCTAACAGTATGACCCACGAAAAACCGCGCATCTAAATCCCTTTTCCTCAGAGGAGCCACACGGGTGAACATGGTATTGGCCAGGTTCTGTAAGATGGCTGCTTTCACGGCGGGCATCCGGCGGGATTTTTTAGCTGTTCACCTCTCGAAGAACACACTCACGGTGGTAGATGAAGTGGTCGTAGTAGAAAATATAAATCCGGTAAACCCGCGAGCCAATTTCGCCTCGATTTTCCGACTTGAAAGCTCGGTCTCTAAAGGTTAAATTAGTTATTCACAGATGAAGAGCAATGCATGCTCGGATGTGTCTTGCTGCGCACGTATCTCCGCTATGGGGTGAATGACTCCGGTTCGGCACGAATCGTCTGCGGTTACCTGGATTGGATAATAAAATAAGACACCGGCTAAGCTGGTGGTTCAAGCTTTGCTTTGTATGCAAATGAAAGATTAGTCGTTGCCCGCCGGTATCCGGGAGCAGGGGATACCGATCGGTCGGCTTTTTAGACTCCCACCGTCCTGGAGGAGACTCCATGATACTGGATCGGTTCAGCCTCGAAGGGAAAAAGGCTCTGGTAACCGGAGCCGGCCGGGGCATCGGAAAGGCCGTAGCCATCGGGCTGGCCGAGGCGGGCGCGGATGTGGGCCTGGTGAGCCGCGGCGAGACTGTGCGCGCTACGGCCGCACGGATCGAGGAGCTGGGCAGAGAGGCCCTGGTCCTGCAGGAGGACCTCTGCCGGCCCGAAGCTGCGGAAAGTGTGGTTGCCGCCTGCGCGGAAAAGTTCGGCCGTCTGGATATCCTGGTAAACAACGCCGGGACCACCCACCGCTCACCTGCCGAACAGCTCGCCGATGAATCCTGGCAAGCGGTCATGGAGCTTAACCTGAACGTGGTTTTCCGGCTCTGCCGGGCGGCCGGCCGCTTGATGCTCGAGCAGGGGTACGGCAAGATTGTCAACGTGGCCTCGCTGCTCAGTTTCCAGGGAGGGATTCTGGTCGCGGCCTATGCAGCAAGCAAGCACGCGGTAGCCGGCCTGACCCGGGCCCTGGCCAATGAATGGGCGCCGAGGGGTATTACGGTCAATGCCCTGGCTCCGGGTTATGTGCGTACGGAAATTACCGAGCCTCTGCAGAAAGACCCGGTGCGCGGGCCTCAGATCCTGGAGCGGATTCCCCAGGGCCGCTGGGCCGAGCCCGAGGACATGGTGGGTGCGGTGGTGTTCCTGGCTTCGGATGCCTCGAATTATATGCAGGGGCAGTTGCTGGTGGTTGACGGCGGCTGGCTGAGCCGGTAACCTGACGCATTTTTTTTCGGTTTGTAGGCGCGAGACATGCCTCGCCCCTAAGCTTACTTTTTTGAATAGTCACCCCTAAAACCGGTGAGGGAAAAAGATGAAAAAGCTTAAGATGTGGAGCCTGCTCTTGTTTCTGGCATTTCTCCTGCCATATTCCCATGTGGCCAGGGCCGAGGTGCGGGGCCCGCTGGTGGTCTCGGATCGCTGGCCGGAGTGTACGGACATGTTGACCTGGCTGAAGGATATCTATCGTCTCGAAAACGTGGAGAAAGCCTCCCAGCGCGACCGGGCCATAGTCTTTCATAACTGGCTCAGGCTGTTCAACCGGCTCTGCGAGGGTGTGGGCGGAATGGCGCACGCTTACGAGGGCGCCTGGGGAGCCGAGAATTTCGTGCACGATGCGCACAAACATCTTTTTGTTTACGGCTGGGGTTATTGCAGCACCCACAGCCTGATCGCCGAGGCGCTCTGGCAGGAATACCTCCAGGATTCGCTGGCCGCCGACAGGGTGATCGTGATGCACGAGGGGGGCGGCTACCATACCATGCACCGGCTGCGCATGGATGGACACTTTGGTGCTTTCGACGCCCGCTATGGATATTACCTGCTGGAGCGCGACAGGCCCGATGCCCGCATCCTCGACTGGGATGGGGTGGGGGACGACAGGAACATCCTGGCCAACCTGCATTATCAGAATCGCTGCCGCCCGTTTTTCGAGTTCCCCCATAAGGAATTCCAAAGGGCGCTCTGGGTAAAACCCAAGCCGGTATTTGAGTCCGAAGCCGCCTGGAGGGCTGCGGGCACCGAACCGGAGGTGGTTTTCCGGGATCGCAAATACAAGATGGGCACCCGGTTTCATGACATGCGGTTTTCACTGCCGCGGGGAATGACCATCGAGCGATACTGGGACAACTGGATGAAGAAATGGTATATCCCTCAAAAGAACCAGGACATGTTCCTGAGCGAGGGCCGTTTCTACAGGGTGGGGGCCAGCATGGTCGGCGCGGACGGGGAAGCCAACGACCCGAACAGGCCGCTCATGAAACCTTACCTCAGTACCGTTCCCGAGGGACTGGGCTACCCGGCTTACCTGGAAGGCGACCTTTCGCTGGGCCAGGCCTGGGGCCTGATTCGCTATCTGCCGGAACTGGCCAGGGGAGACCTGTCCCAAGTCCTGCTCCAGGGCCAGGGTCTCGAGAATTTCAGCGAAGCTCCATACATCCGGCCGGCGGAGGATCGAGGACAGGGTGAGTGGATTCTCGAGTTTTACTGCCCGTATATTATGGTGGACGGTTTTATCGAGGGCGAGCTTGACGGGACCGGTGAGGATCGGGTCGAGGTGGCTTTTCGCAGCCAGGTACCCAAGCGTTTTAACCTTGATGAGCCGGATAAATGGCTGGACTGGACAGTGCTGAGCGATAAGCCGGGCAAATTCCGCAAAGCCCTGGATCGCTCCGATGCGGCCCAGGGCGGAAGCTCTTTCCACGGTGCTTACCGCTTCCAGCTCCGGCTGCGGCTTGAGGCGGCAGGCGAGGCTTCTGCTGTAGGCCTTGAGAGCTTAGGCCTGGTCGCTTTTTTCGAGAACGGCATCATGTCGATCCCGCAGATTTTCGCCGGCGACAACACCATCCGCTTCAAGGTGGATGATCCGGAGCAAGTCGAGTCGGGCATCCTGGTAACCTATACCTGGCAGGATGCGGAAGGCATGCTGAAAAGCCACCGCAAGAGTCTCACTCCGGAAATGTTCTATAAAGACCGGGAAGCGGTCTATCATATCGAGGCTCCGGGCCTGGTGCGCTGCAACTCTCTGATTATTTCCCACCCCTGAGGCGGAGTAATTTATAGAGGAACAAGCTGTTCTGTATTCAATTATAGTAATTCTTTTTAAAATAGTAATTTAAGCAGGATAATTTAATAAATTGGTTTAAAGCCGAGAGCTTTATGTCCGAGTATGAAAAGCTGTATAATTACGGGGATCGCCGGTGGAAATGGGAAGACCTGGCGGATTACCTCAAACTTAGTGATCGCCAAGTCCGCATCCCCGGTTTGACCAGATACTGGCCTGCGTTGGAAATGGTCAGCGGCACCGATGTGCTGGATATCGGCTGCAATGCAGGTATATTCGCCGGCCTGCTCGCCGAACGCGGGCACAAGGTGGTGGGGGTGGAGCTGAATCCTGAGCTGATCGAAATCTGCAGGCGGCGCTTTCCCGACCACCCCGGGCTGGAATTCCGGGTTATCAGCCAGGATCGTCTGGAGCTGGAGGATAACTCTTTCGACTGCGTGGTGATCCTGGAAGTGCTGGAGCACGTGCGCGAACCCTGGGCCCTGTTGACTGAAATAAAGCGGGTGCTTCGTCCCGGAGGCGCTCTGGTAATCTCGGTGCCCAACGCGGCAAGCTTGAGGATCGCCCTGAAAACCTTTGTTTTGAACCTTCCGCGCCGTTTCCGGGAAATGGATGACTGGCCGGAATACCTGCCTGATCAGCGGGACCACGTACACATGTGGGACATCTTTACCCTCTATCGTATGCTGAGCCTGCTGGGTTTCAGCTATGCCGCACACGATTTCCACGATTCAAACTCCTGGTATAAAAGAGTATCCCGTTTTATCCCGGTGCTTCGCAAGTTGAGCAGCAGCTTTTTTCTCAAGGTAGTGTCCCCGGAAGAGGGCGTTTAATACGATCTTTGATTTCTTTGCTTGAATTGAATAGCCGGCGCATCTGCGGCGGCTTGCTGCAGGGAGTCTTCAATTCCTCGATAAGCTGAGCAACAGGAATTACTGCTGATAAAAAAGGGACGCCGAAAGCCGACGTCCCTTTTTCAGGTTTTGGCAGGGGTGATAGAGCAAAGGTTACTCATTCAATTTGATGGCGGTGAAAAAGGACCCTCCTGACCTGTAAACCAACAGCAATGCGTTACCGTCGGTAACCGCATTGATCTCCTTGTTGAACTCATCCACCGATTTCACTTCTTTGCGGTCCACCTCGAGGATAACATCCCCGGCGCGCAGCCGTGATCGCGCAGCCGGACCGGTAGGATCTACTTCCGTGACCAGCACCCCCTCAATGGATTCTTCCATATCATATTCGCGGCGGTTCCTGGTGGTCAGGTTTTCAATGGTCAGGCCGGTTTTGTCCTTGGTAACCGTGGAACCGCCTCTGGCAAGGGACACCTGGTCGGGCCGCTCATCGAGAACGATGTCGAGAGTCTTTTTACTGCCGTTGCGCAAGATGCGGAAAGAGGCCTTGGTTCCGGGCTTGATCATCGCCACCTTGTTCATCAATACCGTAGTATTGCTTACCTTTTCCCCGTTGATCTCGGTAATCACATCACCTGCTTTGATTCCAGCATTCTCTGCCGGGGTATTCTCGAACACATCGCCCACCAGCACTCCGCTTTCAGGCTTCATACCGAGCGAGAGAGCCATTTCTCCCTCGATGTTCTGGATGCTCACTCCGAGCCAGCCGCGGGAGACCCGGCCCTCTTCGACCAGGATGTCCATGATTTCCCTGGCCATGTTGATGGGAATGGCGAAACCGATGCCCTGGCTGCCCCCGGAGCGGCTGACAATAGCCGTGTTAATGCCGACCACCGCCCCGTTTAAATCTGCCAAAGCCCCGCCGGAATTACCTGGATTGATTGCTGCATCCGTTTGGATAAAGTTTTCATATTGGTTAATGGAGCCGCTGGTGCTGCGGCCGCGGGCCGAAACTATGCCGGAGGTTACAGTCTCCGGCAGGCCGTAGGGGCTACCCACGGCCACCACCATTTCACCGATGCGAAGCTTTTCCGAGTCTCCCAGGTAGGCCACGGGAAGGTTCTTCGCATTGTCCAATTTGATAACTGCTATATCCGATGGGGGGTCAGTTCCC
>CAZSTM010000190.1:0-7542 GCA_964609635.1 uncultured Gemmatimonadales bacterium | reverse complement strand
TCGCCGATGTTCGGGCGACCGATCGGTCGCCCCTACGAGCTCGTTCAGCGTGTCTGGAAAAATACGTAATCGAACTTTTGAATTACAGTACTAAGCTTGTGAATAATCCGGCTATTGGGCCGGCCACCTGCCGTAGCGCTTGAAATAGGTGTACTGGTGGCCTCCTCCGGCAAGTATCGTATGGTACTTGCTGTCGTAGTAGATCGGCTTCGATCCCGGGTAGCGGCGTTTCATGAAAGCGAAAGCATCCGAGGCCGTTTTCAGGAACCTCTTTTTACGCGCCGGGTCGCCGGTGTACTTATGACCGTACATCAGCACATCGGTCACGCGGTAGGTCCAGGGCCCGTGGTCGCCGTCGCCTCCGCGTGCCGGGCTCCAGCGCATGTAGATCCCGTTGCCCGGACCGCCGTCAAGAAACCGGGTGATAAAATCAGCGTAACTTACCACATAATCCCGACCCAGACTGTAAGGCCGGCCGGTTTTCTCCTCAATTACCGCGGTCCAGCGGGCCACTGCATTGATACAGATCGCCGCCTGCCAGAAGCCCGCTAGCTGAAGGTCCGGATTCTGCTTCCTGCCCTCTTGGCTGGTGTACCACTGCTTTTCCGGTGCGGTGCTCTTGATGGCTTTTTCCACAGGCGCGATGTATTTATCGTCCCAGGTCAGCAGGTAGGCGTCGGTAAGAATCTGAATGTTATTGCCTGCGTCGCGGCTTACCCGGTCGATCTGGGCGAATTTATCCCGGGTTATCTTGAAATAAACCAGGTCGGTGATCTCCTGAGCCGACTCGAGCACCCGGCGGTTGCCGGTGAGATAGTAATAAGCCATCATACCACGTGAGTCGAAATGCCCGGACTCCGGGGAACCGCCGCGGCCCCAGGGCCAGGTCAGCTTGCCCCACCAGGTGAGCCTGGGGCTTCCGCTGCGGTGAGTGCTGTTGACTACTTCGACCCCGTGGGAGGTATGGGCGAATTTCCCGCCGTTGAAAACTCCTCCTCGCAGGGTGTCGGTAAAGCAGTGGTAGAGGTCGATGTCGCTTTGATGAAGGATGCCGGGATCGGCCAGGTTCCACCACCGGTGGCTCAGGCCGGGATCGCTGGAGACAGTGCGCAGGCTGTGGAAGAGCATACCGTAGCCGTGGTCGTACTCGTGGTTGAAGTGGCTCGCCGCCAGCCGTCCGGTGTGGGGGCCGCCGGTTTCATCGAACTCGTTGTGGGCCGGAGTATCCCCGAAATTACGCCAGCCGTACTCCTCGCTGTTGTCAATGTCGAGCATCAGGTTGTCGTCTCTGTTGGTCACCGCGCCCTGCATCAGCATCTCGTAGGTGGGAAAACTTTTGGGGTCGTAGGCTGCCGCCTCATCGAAAAACCCGCTCTCCAGGTAGCTCCGGGTAGATGTCCGCACGAAAAGGGGATGGTGGAAACCGCACATCACCCTGGCAACCCCGTACTCCGTGGTTCTTCTGCCCCGGGTCTGGGGGCCGGTATGGAAGAAAAAGGCCGCCTCGTGAGTCTTGATCTCCCCGCCCTGCAATTCATGGTTGTCGGGGAATTCGGCCGGCCACAGGGCTACCCGCACCGATCCGTCCGGGTCCGCGCTCAGGGCCTTGGGAAAGTTCTGCCAGAAATGACGGACTCCCACGGCCAGGCCGAAACGGCGGTCGGCAACGTGCAGCCAGGCGTCGGGACGGTTGCGCCGGTGGGTGGTTACCTCGCCCACAAAGGTTTTCGAACCCCTGAATGTCAGGGGAATCCGGCCCTGGTGATTCATGTGGACCCGGTGGAACCAGTGCTCCCCGCCGGAGGATTCCTGGTATATTCCGCCCCTGTCGGTCAGCACCACCCGGTCCAGGAAATCATCGTAATTATCTCCCACTGAAAGCTGGACCGGCCCATCGAAAGCGAGCCGGCACTCGAGAGACATATCATCAAAAAAGAAGCTGCCCCGGCGGCCCATGATCCAGTGAAGATCGTTTTCTTCATCGATCACAGGGTTGGCGGGCCGGTAATTCTGCAGGGTAAAAAACACCCGGACAAATCCGGTCCCGGCATAGAAGTTGATCCTGGCCGTGTAATCGAGCATGCGCTCGCCGTCTATGTCGCCCAGCGAGCCTTTGACCGCCAGGGTAGCCCGCACCGGGCCCCCGGCTTCCAGCTCAAAGCTTTCCACCCGTCCCCAGCGGCTGGATATTTCTCTCCCCTGGTCGTCGAGCACCATGATTGCGGGCCGGTGCTCGAGTGCGCTGACCATTTCCTCCGGACTGAACAGGCCGTCCCGGTCGTGGTCCAGGTAAACGGAATCGAACAGGTCGAAATTTTGTTTACTAAGGGTGCAGCGCATGGGGCCTGTCTCGACAGTCACCGTTTCCTCGCTTTGGGTCACTTTTAAGGGGACCGGCCCTTCCGGGGTTTCGCCGCTGTCTCTTAAGATATAAACGTTTTCCCCGTCCGCCGGGCAGTCGGCCAGCAGGTCGACCAGCACCCATTTGAGCGAACCGTCCGGCCAGGTGGCTTCTGTTTCGAACTGGCAGGGCACGGGTGTGCCGTCCGCGGAATAGAGGCACAACAAGCCCGGGTCTTTCACCGCAGAGCGGGGGAGAATCACCCCCACGCTCACCGGCTCGGCGCGCCGGGTGAACCCGGCAAACTCTTTTGCCCGCAGGGGAATCTCGATTGCCGCCAGGCGGCTCGCACTGAAGCACAGGAGCAACATCCAGGCGTACAGGAGAACAGTTGCGGTTTTTCTCATGCTGCTACTCCGGTATAAGGAAAAAGTAAGGTGTCCGGTGAAATAAATGAGAAAAATAAGGCCGGTTCCGCTTCCGGGCAAGGGTGGTTTTGCTCGGTAATTAAAATCACCGGGGGCAGGTTATAAAACCCGGCGGATATGAAACAAATTTCTCAATTGACTTAGCAGGGGGGGTGAGTTAGCTTAGAATATATGATAGATATTACTGATAATATAAATAAGCGTGTTGCTAAATCCGTAGCTCATTTTTGGCAAACCAGAAAACACCAGTCCGAAAAGGGGCGTCGGGATCAAGGGGCGAGAAGTGCAGTTACCGGTGGGATGCAAATGGATGGGTTCATTAAACTTATCGCTGGCCTTATCGCTGAAACAGGAATCGATACGTCTAATATTTTTTACAAAAAGTGTTTAGATTTGCCTGGTTTTTTCCGACCTACAAAGGAATGGGATTTACTTGTCGTGCGTGATGATCAGCTAATAATAGCCGTTGAAGTGAAGTCACAGGTAGGACCTTCGTTTGGAAATAACTTTAATAATCGTACTGAAGAGGCAATGGGCAGCGCCTTAGACCTTTGGACCGCATACCGCGAAGGGGCATTTAATAAATCAATTCGGCCCTGGCTTGGCTACTTGTTTTTACTTGAGGATTGCCCGAAATCTCGAATTCCTGTTCGAGTTAGAGAGAAACATTTTTAAGTGTTCCCTGAATTCGCCGGAGCATCTTACGCAAAAAGATATGAAATTTTTTGTAGAAAGCTGGTCAGAGAGCGTCACTATAACGCTTCTGCTTTTATTATTTCCGATAAGGATAGTGGCCTTCACGGTAATTACAATGAACCAGCTGAAGATCTGACTTTCGAGGTATATGCACGTTCGTTAATGGCTCATGCGGCCGCTTACGGTGATAAACAGAAGCTTTAATGTCATCAAATACTTACAAAAATGAGCCTCTTACAGCGCATCGGCTTGTTCATGGTGATGCGCGCTCCATGCCTTTTATTGCAAATGAATCCATACATCTAGTTGTTACCTCGCCACCCTACTGGAATTTAAAGCGATATAATGAAAATGATAGCCAGCTCGGGCATATAGCTGATTATGAAGAATTTCTAAATGAACTGGCTAAGATTTGGAGTGAGGTTTATAGGGTATTGGTTCCGGGTGGTAGATTGGTTTGCGTAGTTGGTGATGTATGCCTCTCGCGAAGGCGATACGGTCGGCATTTGGTTGTGCCATTACATGCAGATATCTGTGTAATATGCCGTAAAATAGGTTTTGATAACCTGAATCCGATTATATGGCATAAGATTGCTAATGCAAGTTACGAAGTAAATGGAGGATCAAAATTTCTTGGGAAACCATATGAACCAAACGCTATTATTAAAAATGATATCGAATTTATTTTAATGCAGCGTAAACCAGGAGGTTATAGAAAGCCTACTCAAAAACAACGTAACTTAAGTAGGATTAGTAAGACCGAATATAATAAATGGTTTCTTCAGTTTTGGAATTTGACCGGTGCTTCTACATTAAAACATCCTGCTCCATTTCCTTTTGAGATAGCTTACCGTCTAATAAGAATGTTTTCTTTTTGGGGCGACACGGTTTTAGACCCTTTTTGTGGATCTGGTACAACCATGCTTGCTGCTATGAAATGCGATCGTAACAGCGTTGGGATAGAGATAGATGAAAAATATTGCCAGATGATATTGAAAAGATTACAAGAAAACATCAGTCCATTATTACCTCATGAACGTATAGAGTTTGTAAAGAATCTCAAAAAATTTCTTAGAAATTGGGATTATCTCAAAATAATAGTGCTACAAAGTTGACTCTCCTGGAATTTTTTAATGAACTTTGACATTAGGCAAAAAACCCTTCTTCAAGGTAAGGAAAAATCCATGCTCAAGAGACTTCTTTCTTGTCTGGCCCTTGCGGCGTTGTTTTGCACCGGTTGTGTCGACTCGGAATCCGCCAGCATGTGCACGCGCAGGAACATGCAAGGGGGCGGCAGCATAGGCAAACTACGCCACGTGGTGCTGATGAAGTTCAAGGAAGACACCCCTAAGGAGCAGATAGAGGCGCTGGAGAACGCTTTCCGCGCGCTTCCTCAAGGAATCGATGAGGTTTTCAATTTAGAGTGGGGCACGGACATCAGTGTCGAGAACCTGGACCAGGGCTTTACCCATTGTTTCATGGTGACCTTCGAGAACGAGTCCGACCGCGACACATACATCTCCCATCCCGTGCACAAGGCGTTTGCTGCCATGCTGCAACCGCACCTCGAAAAGGTGCTGGTTGTAGATTACCTGGCTAAAAAATAGGTTCCGCTCTTCGCAAAAGAACTCCCGACCGGAGAAGCTTGTCCCGGTGGTTGGGGCAAAATAATCGGATGAGCTTCTCCGTCTTAGTGCGCCTATTCCCTTCCACGGCAAAAAAGCTTGATTCGTCAGGATTTTTGTTCCCCTATTCACCATAAAACAGTTAAAATATAAATTCCTAAGACTATTATCCTAGTTCGCTGGTTCCCTCATCTGGAAATCGCAGTTATTCTCCGGAGGTGCGTGGTGAGAAAATCCATTATTCCAAAAGTCTTGCAGGCCCTGGTAATGGGTACTTTTCTGTTTTCCTCCCCGGTCAGATGCCAGGAAACAGATGTAAAACAGGTCGAGTCCGATTTGATGAAAAAGGCGGCGGAGAATATTGAAAAATACAGAAAAAGCAACGTTGAGATAATCTTTAAAAACCAGGGGGGAAAGCCCGTTCGGAACTCCCGGGTCGAAATAAGTCAGGTCTCTTCGGATTTCCTGGTCGGCTGCATCATATTCCCCCTGATCAGGGAAGACGAGCCTTACAGGCCGGAAGTCTTTAAGGAGCGATTCAAGGAGATTTTCAACTTCGCGGTATTCCCGTTTTACTGGGCCGGTTACGAGCGAAGGCAGGGCATGCCCGGCTGGCAGCGTATAGCCGAGGTGGTCGAATGGTGCAAGGTCAATGGGATTACCACCAAAGGCCACCCGCTGGTCTGGACTGCACCTTCCGGTAAGCCCCGGTGGCTGTCCGCATACTCGGACGAGGAATCGCTCGAATTATTGAAAGCGAGAGTGATGAACGTGGTCGGCGGGTTTGCAGGCGATATCGACATCTGGGATGTGTTCAACGAGGCTGTAAACACCAGGGCGTGGGAGGATACGGCAAAGGATACCTGGATCGAGGCGCCGGTGGAAACCAATGTCGATCTGGTAGAGCGGGCTTTCAAGTGGGCGCACAGAGCGAATCCCCAAGCACACCTGGTTTTGAACGAATTTTATCAGATTACCAGGGAGGATACCCGCGAGCGGTTTGTGGCAATGGTGAAAGAGCTCCAGAGAAGAAATACACCGATCTCAGGGCTGGGAATTCAGGCCCACGAACCGCGTCAGGAGTGGTATCCCCCAAGGGAAGTATGGAAGACCTTCGATCGGATCGCCGAGCTCGGATACCCGCTCCATATAACGGAATTTACTCCGCAGTCCGGCGGAAAACAGATCACCGGCGGCTGGCGTAAAGGCACCTGGACGCTCGAAACCCAGGCGGAATTTACCGAGCAGATTTTCCGTCTCTCCTTCGGGCACCCCGCAGTGGTTTCGATTAATTTCTGGGGACTTTCCGACCGGGCGGTCTGGCTCCCCGGCGGTGGTTTGATTACAGAGCGGTACAGGCCGAAACCTGTTTATGAAATGGTCAGGAAATTACTCCACGAGGAATGGAACACCAGGCTGAGCGCTGAAACTGACCGGGGCGGCGGAGTCTCTTTCAGGGGATTTTACGGCAAGTACGAGGTCAAGCTCGAAACCGGGGCCGGCAAAGCCCGTACTTTTAATATTCACGTGCGGGAAAACGAAGAAAACAAATGGGTATTTATGGTTAACTAACCCGCTTATCGATATTTAATTTCAAGTATTCCAAGGGGATTTTTCACCGGCCTTTTAGAACTCTTGATATTCAAGAGAAAAATTACTAATCTATTAGCCCGAAAAATGGTAAAGAATCTTTTGATTCAACCCGGAAAGGCGTGTACCTGCGAAAAAAAGCATGCCGAATTACATGATGGTAATTTTTGAAACAGGTAGTATTGATTGACATAATGCGAAAGGAAAAGATCTAAAATTTTGATAGGAGACCAGGGAATGGCAAGAATTTTAAGCAAGAGTACGATAGCACCTGATACAATAAGCATGGAGCTTTTGGCACCGAAAATAGCGCGCAAAAGGAAGGCGGGCCAGTTTGTCATTCTGCGGGCGAACGAACAGGCCGAGCGTATACCGCTGACTATTGCCATGAGCGACATCGAGAAAGGCTCCATTACGGTTATCTTCCAGATGGTGGGCCATTCAACCATGGAGCTCGGGCAGCTTCCTGAGGGTGGAGAGGTGGTGGATGTAGTGGGGCCGCTGGGCAGGCCGACGCACATCGAGAATTTCGGCACAGTGGTCTCAGTGGGCGGAGGGATAGGAGCCGCGGTGGCTCTGCCCATAGCCCAGGCCATGAATAAGGCGGGGAACCGGGTCATCGGAATCGTAGGCGCGCGGACTAAAGACCTGCTCATCCTCGAGGACCGGATGAAAGAGGTGTGCCAGGAGCTGGTGGTGTCCACGGATGACGGTACCTATGGGATTCACGGTTTCGTGACTCACGTGCTTGATACAGTCATTAAAAGAGGCGAGAAAATAGACATGGTCCTGGCCATCGGGCCGGTACCCATGATGAGGGCTGTCTGTGAGCTCACCAGGCCGCACGGCATCAAGACCATGG
>CAZSTM010000189.1:1264-7574 GCA_964609635.1 uncultured Gemmatimonadales bacterium | reverse complement strand
AACGAGATCCGGCGCCACAGCCTGAACAATCACCATACCCAGACGCTGCGCTTCTACGGGGAAGACCTGCCGGATTATGTCCCGTTGACCAAATGGCTGCTCGAGAAGATGCCCAGAGAGAAACGCAGCTCCTTTCCGCTGACGCGTTTTTTCCTGATCGGAACCGACGACCTGCCCCAGGCCGCGGGCCTGCCCGAGGACCTGCCGCTGGCCAGGCATTTCGAGAACATGGGCCAGGTCTTTTTCAGGTCGGGCTCCGGCGCCGAGGATACTTACGCCCTGTTCACCGTGGGCGGCACCCTGGAGAATCACCGGCATTACGACAACACCAATTTCACCATCTTCAAGAAAGGCTTTCTGGCCCTCGACACCGGCACCCGCCCCGAGCCGGGCATGCATCTTTATAATTACTACTGCCGTACCGTGGCGCATAACTGCATTCTGATCCACCTGCCCGGGGAGCGGATGCCCTCTTACTGGGGCAGTTCCACGGGGGATCCCGCACCCGGCGAGGAGGCCGGCCCCGCGCCCAACGACGGGGGCCAGCGCAGAGCCGTGGGATCGAAAGTGGTGGCTTTCGAAACCGGCGAGGATTACGCCTACGTGGCCGGGGATGCCACCGAATGCTACCACCCGGACAAATGCCGAAGCGCCTTGCGCCAGTTCGTCTTTATTCACCCCGATCATTTCGTGGTTTTCGACCGGGTGAGCTCGACAAAGCCAGAATACCAAAAAACCTGGCTGCTTCACACAGCCACCGAGCCCGAAATCGCGCAAAACCAGTTTTCAGCCGATCAGCACCAGGGCAGGCTTTTCTGCCGCACCATCCTGCCGGAGAACGCCAAGCTGAGCAAGATCGGCGGGCCGGGCAAACAATTCTGGAACGGAGACCGGAACTGGCCCCTGCCGGAGGGCTACCGAACTCCGGACACCACGCAGCTGCTCGGACAGTGGCGAGTGGAAGTAAGCCCAGCCCGGGCGAACCAGGATGACTTCTTCCTGCACCTGATCCAGGTGGGAGATCGCTCCCTGCAGGCGATGTGTAAGTCGGAGCCGGTGAAAAAGGACGGCCGGGTCGGGGTGCGCTTCGACACCGGGCAAGCCGAGTGCGAGGTGCTGTTCGGCACCGAAGGTGCTGCTTCCGGGCATATTACCATCAGGAAAAAAGGTGCTGCGGCAGTCGATAAAGAACTCACCGGGCAGGTGACTTTGCAGAAAGGATTGACCGGGAGGATTTGAGGAACGGAAGGCGGACTTTACGCCCCTGATGGTAGACAATGGTTGTCGGCACGGTATGCCTTCCGCCGTTTCAGGCGACCTATCACGATATGGACTTCACATACAGCGCCGCAATAAACCCGGCCAGGGTGGAAAGCCCTACAATCATACCCCCCTGTTCATAGGCTTCCGGGAGCATGGTCTCTGCGATCATGGTCAGCATGGCCCCGGCCGCCGTGCCTCTGATTATGGCGATAAAATATTCCGAATGCCCCTGGAAGAACAGGTTCCCCACCATAGCGCCCAGGGCGGTCATTACTGTAATCGAACCCCACATAATCAGAATTTTGGTTTTGGAGAACTTCTGGTTGCGCATGACCACCGAGCTGGACATGGCCTCCGGCAGGTTTGAAAGGAACACTCCGGCCACCAGGGCCCAGGGCAGCGCTCCGCTGATTGTCACCGAAATGCCGAGGACCAGGGATTCGGGGATGCCGTCCAGCAGGATGCCCAGCCAGATACCCAGTGTTGCGCCGCCATGCTTTTTAACGACCTTGTCGATCTCCAGAGAGGTAGGAGCAAGGTCGTGGCTTTTTAGATAATCGGAAGCTTTCTTCAGCCATTGCTTGGCAGTCTCTTTTGAGACAAACGCCTTTTTAACCAGGTCTTCGCTTCTTTCTTTCATCAGTTCTTCAACGGCCTTTTTCATCTTAGGGGAATCCTGGATCAGCTTTTCGAAATCCTCCCTGGAGATCCGGAACAGGTTCGTTACTTCCAAGGCTATCGCCGAGGCCACCCTGGGGTTTCCGGCCAGAAGACCCATTTCGCCGAAAGTATCTCCCGGGCTCAACCTGGCCACGGGTTTCCCCTGGCTGATAATCTCGACAGCTCCCGACTCGACCAGATAAAGCGCGTCCGCCCTCATTCCTTCCTTGAATACAAATTGACTCTGCTCCAGGCTGGCTACAGTCACATGGGGGACCAGCTTGGCCACTTCCTCCGGGTCCAGGGACTGCAGAATGGTCACGCCGGAAAGATGTTCCAGGATAGACTCGGCCCGCTCTTTCTGCCATGTGGTTATCTGGCGCACAATGGTGGCGGTTTTACGGAAAAAAGCTCCCTGGTTGTTCAGGCCCTGGTTGAGGAGCTCATAGAGCACGCCGCCGATAACACACCCCAGGGCCAGGGGGCCGAACCCGACCTGCTCGAAGGCATGGGCCACTATTTCGATGGTAAGAGCGAAAAGAAGCGCCCCTCCGCCGAATGCCATCAAAGCCGAGGTGATCTTGGCATTGGGCCTGGTCACCAGGCCGAGTACGGAACCCATGGGAAGGGAAACGGCAGAGATAAAACCTATCAGACAGGCCAGCAAAACGATATTATCCATCTTTCCTCCCTTTTTTCGGCTTATAGTCGGCTGGAACCACCTGACAGCGGATTTGCCGGTAAGACTAAGATTACCGGCTTGCTGAGCCGTAATTTCACCGCACTATCCTGCGGGTCCGGATGAGATTTCCATAACGTACCCTATAAGTGATGAAATCTGGTGTCAACAAAAATAACACCACAGGACTCAGAAGCCAAACTTTGGATTCGAATCTTATTTTTTTAACGCAGTGGGGTTCGAACGCTAAGGTCAGGGAATGCCGGTTTTGTCTTTTATTGCATTCCTCTCGCCAGGCTGAGAATAAAAGCGCCTAAAACCGCTAAGAGTCTTTATAATTTTAACCTGAGGGCGGCCATAGTGACAGTTGCCTCTCAGCCATACCGGGCGGTCGAAAAAAACCACTTGACTTTTAGGGACGGCGCTCCCGGAGGCGCTGGATTTAATAGCGAACGCATTCCCGGCAGCTTGCTGCGGGGAGTCTTCATTCTCATAAAAAAGGGGCGCACTCCTCCTCGAGGCGCCCCTTTTTTCATCCTGGTTTATCTTCGCTGGTTTATCTTCGCAAGGTTCGGATATGTTGTTTGCGGTGGTCGAAAATACGGGCCTCCAGGGGCATGCTGCCGATGGCGTGGGTGGCGCAGGCCAGGCATGGATCGTAGGCGCGGAAAGCCATCTCCACCATGTTGAGCATCCCGTCGGTCACCTCCGGGCCGTGAACCATTCCTTTGGCCGCTTTTTCCACGGACATGGCGATCGGGGCCGAGTTATGGTTGGTAGCCACGATCAGGTTGGCCATGGTTATTATGCCGTTGTCATCGGTGCGGTAGTGATGGATCAGGGTCCCCCGGGGAGCCTCGACCACTCCGACCCCCTCAGCGGGCGTTGCCGTAGGCAGGTTCCTGATCTCGGTCCCCGTGATCCGGTCGTCGGCCAGCAGCTCTTTCATGCATTCTGCGGCCTGGAGCGCTTCGATCAGCCGCGCCCAGTGGAAAGCCAGGGTGCAGTGGGCCGGTTTGCCGCCCAGGATCTCGAACATTTTATCATAGGCTTGTTGGGCCAGGGGTGTGGCCATGCCGTCCGAGGCGTTCAGCCGGGCCAGGGGAGCCACGCGGTAGATCCCGCTCTCCGGTCCGTCGACAAAGCCCTTCCAGCCGATTTTTTTCAGGTAGGGGAAAGTAATATAGCTCCAGGGTTCCACGTGCTCGGCGATATACTCGGTGTAATCGCGCACCTCGAACTTGGCTGTCTCTGCGCCCCCGGGGTCGACAACCCTGAGCTTACCGTCGTAAAAGTTCACTTTGTTTTGTTCATCCACCAGCCCCATGGAGTAGGTGTGGTGGGTATAGGCCTCGCTGAGGATCAGGTCAACGTAGCTTTCGTTCTTGAGCACGATGTCGTCGAAAATTCCCAGGGCGGCCTGGGCCAGTTCCACTGCGAAGTCCGCGGTGGCCTGGTAGCCTTTGCGCTCTTCCTCGGTAATCGGCTTGGAGACCCCTCCGGGCAGGCCGAATACCGGGTGGATCACCTTGCCCATCATGGTCTGCATCATGGTGCGCACTTCGCGCCGCAGGCGGATCACCAGGGAGGCGGTCTCCAGGCCGACCTTGGCGATAACGCCCAGGATGTTTCGTTCGGCGGCCGGCGCAGCGGGACCCACCACGAAATCCGGCCCGCCGAGGTAGAAGAAGTGCAGGAAGTGATCCTCGAGAGTGAATGCGTTGTAGGCCAGCTCGCGGATCATCCTGGCGGTAGGGGTCGGTTGAACGCCGTAGAGATCGTCGAGGCACTTGGTCGAGGCCATGTGATGCGCCGTGGGGCAGACCCCGCAGATGCGCGGGGTAATCCGCGGCATCTCCTCTGCGGGCCGGCCGATGCAGAAAGTCTCGAATCCGCGCAGCTCCGGCACCTGGAAGAATGCCCGCTCGACCTCCCCCTGGTCGTCCAGGTAGATCTCGATCTTGCCGTGACCCTCGAGTCGGGTAATCGGGTCTATGGTAATCTTCTGCGCCATCTCAGCCCAGCCTTTGTTTGAGAATGGATGATGGTAATGAGAAACGGTAAAGAGTTCCCAGCGGGTCCACCATGGTTTCGGCGAGCCGGTTGGAAGTCTCTTCGGTAGTGGAATCGAGCAGCGAGCCGATGGCGGAGAGCATCTTGGTTCCGCCGTCCCTGGCCTCGCTGGTGGGGCCGAAGCAGCCGCGGCAGGGCATGTTGCCCCTGATGCACAACTCGCCGCAGCCGGACCGGGTGGCGGGCCCCATGCACACATAGCCCTGGACCAGGAAACACTCCTGGGGGTCCGGGGTGCTGTCGGCCACCCGCTTGAAAGATTCGATTTTCATGATTTCCGGCTTGCTGTCCTTGAGCGGGCAGGTATCGCAGAGCGATTTGTCCGGGGCCAGCACGGCGCCTTTGTCCGGCAGCTTGCCCTCGAGGATGGCTCCGACCGCCTCGGAAATCAGGTCCGGCACCGGCGGGCAGCCCGGCAGGTAGTAGTCCACCTCGATCAGGTCATCCAGTTTATGTACCGAGGAGAGAAATTCGGGCAGTTCCAGTTTATACCCGTTGACCTGAGTTTCCATCCGGGGCAGAATGTTTTCAGGGTTGTCCACGCTGGGATTTTTTTGGTACTTGGTCTCAAGGCTTTTTTCTCTGGTGGTGAAATTGGACAGGCCGGGGATTCCTCCCAGGTGGGCGCAGGAGCCGAAAGCGATCACCAGCGGGCATTTCTCCCGCAGCAGTTTCACCCATTCGGCCTGTTCGCTGGTCCGGACTGCACCATTGATGAAAGCAACTGTAACCTCGCCCGGCTCCCAGGCTTCCACATCCTTGCGCTTGAAATCCAGGGCTACCGGCCAGAGCGCGATATCGACGGCTTCGACTACTTTGAGAATCGCCTCGTGCAAGTCGACCACCGCTTCCTCGCATCCCCCGCAGGAGGCGCACCAGTAAAATGCCACTTTAGGTTTGGCCATGGCTAGTTTTCCTTTGTTAAATGGCCGCGGAATATTCGGCGGAGCGCTCTTTCCAGTTTAGTGGTCCGAGTTCTTTCAAGCGGCCGGTCATATCTTCGACCACCTTGGCGAACTTCTCGCCCTCGGAGGCGGAAATCCATTCCAGTCGGACACGGTCTTTCTCGATGCCGAACTGGTCGAGCAATTTCAGCAATAAGGGGTATCGCCGCATGGCTCGATAGTTGCCCTCGTTGTAGTGGCAGTCACCGGGGTGGCATCCGGCGATAAGCACCCCGTCGGCGCCGTCGGCCAGGGCCTGGACCACGAAAGTCGGATCCACGCGGCCTGTGCACATTACTCGAATGGCCCTCAGGTTAGGCGGATACTCCATGCGGCTGGTTCCGGCCAGGTCGGCTCCGGTGTAAGAGCACCACTGGCAAAGAAAACCCACGATCGTCGGTTCGAAACTTTCATCCGGCATAATCGGATTCCTCTGTATTAAAGGATTGCACTGGGGAGCCGAGTTTCAGCTCAGCACTCCCTGGACTTCCGAGAATATCTGTCTGTCCTCGAAGTTTTCCTGTTGTGCCGCGCCCGTGGGACAGCCTGCCACGCAGGTACCGCATCCCTTGCAGAGCTCCTCTATCACCACCGAGACTCCCTTTTCCTCATCGTATTCCACTGCGGTGAACGGGCAGTTGGCCACACAGATCTTACAACCGCCGCAGAGGTCCTCGTTGATCGAGGCGGT
>CAZSTM010000189.1:0-1164 GCA_964609635.1 uncultured Gemmatimonadales bacterium | reverse complement strand
TTGCCGAAAGAGCGCATGTCGATGTAGAAGTTGTAAACTTCGGCTTCGGTCTTCTCTTTGACCAGGTGTGCGAATTTCAGCGAGTACATGCAGCAGACCCTGGAGCAGTATTCCATGAAGTTTGTATCCCGGCTACCCACGCAATGCACGATTCCGACCGATTTCGGCGTCTCGCCGTCTTTTTTAAGCAGCTTGCCGCCGGTAGGTCCGCTGGCGTGGCTGAGTCGCTCGAACTCCAGGGCGGTGATCACGTTAGGCAGGCGACCGTAGCCGTAACGCGGGATTTCCGCCGAATCGAAAACATCGAAACCGGTGGACACGATAATGGTCCCCACCTTGATTTCTTTTATCCGGTCTTTCTGGCTGTGGTCGATGGCCTCGGCCTCGCAGTTATCCTCGCATATCTTACAGCCGTCGGTCTTGAAATTCATACAGTTTTTGTCGTCGATAACCGGCACCCGGGGCACCGCCTGGGGGAACAGCAGGTAGATCGGTTTGCGGTTGGTCAATCTCTGCTCGTATTCGAAGGGTATGTCCACCGGCGCTCGGTCGGTGATATGTGCCTGAAGGACCGAGCCGCTCGGGCAGATCGACTCGCAGGCCCCGCAGAGCCGGCAAACTTCGCTCGGTTCGCCGAACGGAGTGGTTACCCTGCGTTCGCCCCCCAGGCCCTCGAAAGCCAGGGCACCCACTTTCATCACGTCATCGCAGAGGCGTACGCACATACCGCAGAGGATGCATTCGCCGTGTTCTCCCACCGGGCAATTCTTGGTGACCGTGGGAGTGGGAAACCGGGTCTGGTGAACTCCGAGCTCCGCAGCCAGTTCGATCACTGCATCGGAGTGCGGGCAGCGGGCCAGCATCAGCTCGGCCAGCACATGCCTTATTTTCATGACCTTCTCGGTATCGGTAGCCACCTCCATGCCCTCCGCCGCCGGCAGGGTACAACTGGTCTGCAGCCTGGTTCGCCCCCGGCGGGTCACCTCGACGATGCAGAACCGGCAGGCACCATAAGGGGGGAGGGATTCGTGGTGGCAGAGTGTAGGGATGTGTATGCCCGCGGTCCGGGCCGCCTCCAGAACTGTCTGCCCGGGAGGGCTTTCCACCTTTCTGCCGTCGATGGTCAGGTTGCCCTGGGTGAGCTGTGGCAGCGCGCCGGTGAGG
>CAZSTM010000188.1:0-7586 GCA_964609635.1 uncultured Gemmatimonadales bacterium | reverse complement strand
TTATTTGCCCATCTTATCGCAGATAAAAATATTTTCCGGCTTTCCCACCAACGTCCCCAAGGGACTGCCGACAATTGCCGCCATGATTATTCTTAATGATCCGGAAACCGGTATGCCGCTGGCGGTCCTGGATGGAACCTATATTACCGCCATCCGCACGGTAGCCGTTTCGGCAGTGGCCACCAAACACCTCTGTAACCCGGACGCCTCGGTGCTTGCAATAGTGGGGTGCGGAGTGCAGGGGAAATATCACGCCATTGCGCTGCACCATATAGTGCCGTCGCTCTCGGTGGTGAAAATCTCCGACATCTACGAACCGTCTGTCAGTTCTTTTGTGGCGGAAATAAGCCGGCGGGTGCCTGATCTTAAAATAGAAGTTTGTGCCACACCGGAGCAGGTGATCAAAGGGGCGGATCTGGTAGTCACCGCAACCGGCAAGCTGCTCGAGCCGATATACAAGAATGCCTGGGTCAAGGAAGGCGCACTGGTACTGCCGGTTCACACTCAAGGCTGGGACTCATCCACACCCTCAAAGATGGATAAGCTGGTGGTGGATGATTGGGCTCAGTACCGTACGATTGGAGACATACTGTATCGACCCCTGCCGGAGAAGCCCCATGCCGAAACCGGGGAAATAGTCGCAGGATTGAAACCGGGCAGGGAAAACAACAAGGAGCGGATAGTCAACTTCAACAAAGGCTTGGCCATCCACGACATCCTGATGGCAAGTGTCATATTGCAAAAAGCCAAAGAAAAGGGCTTGGGTACCGAGCTTTCGCTGCAAAAGCCGGGAGAACAACTGCCCATGCTCGACATGTAGTAGAGCGTAACCGCAATTCGTTCTCTAAAATGATCACCGGCATCTTATTACGTCTAACTGTGGTATAATATCTCTTAAATACTTTTTGCAATGAAATAGCAGCCCGAGAGCGAGGCAGGTGCCGTTCTTTGTGGTGATTTTCGACTATTTTCAATAACAGCCAGATACTGACTTATCTTCCTCCAATAGAAGTCATAATCAATCCTACCATAATTCAGGAGGAATCCACAGATGAAAAAGCACCTCTGTTTACCGATTTGTTTTGTAGTATGCCTTCTGGCCAGGCTGCACGGGGTTGGATACGCAAAAGTGGAATGGGAAGAGATTGACGAGGCTGAATTAAAGAAGACTGCGTATGAGGAAGCTCCCGAGGCACCGGCGGTGATTCTTTTCGACCGCGGGAGAATAGACATGGGATTTATCCAGGGTACGCGTGATTTCAATATTATCAGGGAAAAATACTGCCGAATAAAAATATTGACAGAAAAAGGATACGACTACGCCAACGTTCGTATCCTGCGTCATGAGAAGGAAAAAATCGATGATCTCGAGGCACGGACTATTCTGCCCGACGGGAAAGTGATCGAGCTGGATAAGAATGAATTTCACAAAAACATCATAAAAACAGGAGGTGATTCCGGCGATTGGTATGAGACCGTATTTACTTTTCCGGCTCTGGAACCTGGGTGCATTATCGAATATAAATATGAGAAAAAATCCCAAAACATTTTTTTCATAGATAAATGGTACTTTCAGAATGAATTGTATACCTTCCATTCCAAAATTACAGCGGAGATCTTATCATTTTTTTCCTACACTTATTATCTGTTTCCGCCGGGAATTATAAGGATGCAAACCGGCGAGGAAAAATTGTGGTATGACGGCAATGTGAAACTGCAAAAAGGCCAATTTATCTGGGAATTGGACAGCATTCCTGGAATTGTCAATGAACCGCTCTCCCCGCCGATGAATTCCTACCGTACCCAGATTTTCTTTGCGATGTCGGCATTTCGGTTTCCCGGTCAATTACAAAAGGTACCGATATTTAATAGCTGGAACAAGGTGGCTGAGACTTATTTTAACATGTATAGCGGTATTAAAGGCTCAAAAGAAATAAAGGCTGCCGCCGAGCAATGCACCGGGGCTTCCACACAAAAGGCGGAAAAAATCCGGGACATCTTTAATTATGTAAAAGAGCACTGTCGGTATAAGAAATCATATGTAGCGGAAGTGTACCCGACCGAGCCAAAAGCCACTTTGAAGAACAAGGAGGGCGATACCGCGGATTTATCTGCATTGATGATCCAAATGCTGCGGGATGTCGATATCGAGGCCTTTCCCGCGGTCATTTTAACTAAACATGACCCACCCTTCCTGAATAATTTCCCGAGTCCAACCCAATTTACCAAAATGATCGTCTACATCCCTGATCCCGAAAACCCCTTGTGGATAAATCCGGCCGGATCGTTTGTCAACTGCGAAATGCTTCCCTGGGATGATCAGGAACAAGCCGCAATAATAATCAATTCAAAAGAGGGGACTTTTTCCAAGACCCCATCCTCTACCCCGGCGGAGAACGTCATCAGCCATGACGCCACCATGACAATCGGCCCGGAAGGCTCCATTGAGGTAGTAGGCAGTGTGACTTTGTCAGGGGTGTGTGAAGATATTTGTGCCGGTAAAATCGACGGCATGACTGAGGAGGACTGTAAAAAGTATGTGAAAGAACAGGTATGTCCTTTCAATGAAGATGCGGAAATTACCGCTCTCGACATTCCGCAGGATTTACATGACCTGGACAGTTTATGCATACATTACAGCTTCAAAAGTGCCTCCGGTGTGCAAGCCATATCCGATCGATTGATTCTTAACCCGGCAATCAGCCATAGATTGTCTGCAGAGCCATTCGAAGCCCTACAGCGCGCCAACCCGGTATTTTTAAAATATCCTTACTCAATAAATGTGGCATTAAGGCTTAATATACCGGAAGGATATGAATTGGCGGAAGCGCTAAAAGCTGCAAATCTCGAGAGGCCCTGGTTTCAGTACAACAGAAATATCGAGCAGAAAGGCAACGAGCTGCTCTATGAAAAGAATTTCTCGCTGCTAAAAACCATGTTCCTCTCCACGGGTTATCCGTCAATTAGAAGACATTACCAGCGATTGGCGGCGCTGGATGAGGAAAGTTTAGTCTTGCGAAAAACCAGCCTTTCGCCCGGACAGGATAACAGGTAAACAGGGTCTTCCTCACTCAATGGTGAGCCATAGAGCTTTTGCTGCAAATTATCGAAGAAAATCGGGAGAATTGCAGGCTCATCTTTTTCAAACAAGTATGACAGAAAGGTATCTGCAATTCGACATCTTTGCGGAGTTCGCAAACATTAAAAGAAAAAGAAAGGCCGGATGGGTTCTTCGAGCAAAATTAACCAATTAACAACTGGCATGAGTGTTAAAACATTTTCTAGGTGGGTCTTTATTTTCGCGCTTTTCGGTTACTCGACAGCACATTCCCAAAATGCCAATGTAGAGGAGTTAATTAAAAAACAGGAAGAAAAGAAAGGCTATTATATAGAGGAGGCAACACAAACCTGGGAGATAAAGTCAGGGGGCAAAGAAGCCGAATCGACTCAATATTTTAAATATATAATCATTGATAAGCGGGGATGGAAAGAAATACAACCGATAGTGATACTGCACAGTGAGAAATTGAACGTGGACCAGGTGGAAATTACCGTCGAGAAAGGAAGCGACAAGCCGAAAAAATATGAGAAAAAAGACTTGTTGGATGCTCCTGCTTATGCCAGTTTTGAGCTATACTCAGACCGGCGGATGCTGGTTTTGAATGAATCTTTCGAAGCCGACAAAGGCGCGGTAACTGTGTCGTACCGGCTTAAAGAATCGCAGCCGGTGCTGTCCCGTCAATTTTTTGTGCATTCGGAGGTTTCGATCAAGAAAAGTAGTATAGCGATAACGGTACCCGAGAATTGGACAATACAAAGCGCATGGCGCAACAGCCCACCTGAGGGGGAATCCAGACCCGCTCCCAATGTCTTCAGGTGGAATGGCACGGACATTCAACCGCTGCTCGAGGAAGTATACAGTCCTCCATCGCCCGAACTGGCACGTCAAGTGATGATCCAGTGCCTGCCGCCAGAAAAAGACCCGAATATCTGGGCTTTTAATGAATGGGATGATTTGGCGGCGTGGTTCCAGCGGCTCTATCTACCCCAGGCATCAGCGACACCTGAAATGAACCAGGCGGCCCTAGCAGCGGTTCAGGGTGCTAATACCCGGCTGGAGAAGATACGCTGTCTGTATGACCTCGTGCGGGAGCAGGTCCGATACGTGGCTGTCGAAATCGGTATCGGCGGTTACCAGCCGTACCCGGCATCACAGACCTTCGAAAAAAAATATGGTGATTGTAAGGACAAGGCGACCCTGTTATGTACCTTACTCAAATCAGTCGATATCGAGGCTTATCCGGTGCTGGTCCGCACACGAAATATGGGCCGGCTGGCGCGGGATTTTCCCAGCCCCTTTCAATTCAACCATTGTATAGCCTATGTCCCGGCATCGCAGTATCTGGAACAATCGGCAGATGTTCCCCCTGTGCCTGAGGTTCTGCAGGATGGAATTTTCCTGGATGCCACCTCGAACCTTTGCCCGTTCGGGGACCTTCCACCTCCGGATCAGGACACCTGGGGACTGATTGTCAGAGAAACAGGAGGCGAACTAAAAAAAATACCGTCAAAATGGCTGCAGCCGAACAAAATAGTACGAACCACCAGAATACAACTGCAGGCCAACGGCAACGCCAATTGCTCGATTGTCGAGCAGCATTACGGCATCGAAAATCAACGCATCAGGTGGCTGCTGCATGGTAAGAAAAGAATTCAACGGCAGGAATACTGGTCTAAAAAGCTGAATAAGTATTTCCCGAGATCGAAACCCAGTGAGCTGAACTTCAATAATAGAGAGGAACTCTCACTTCCCTTAGAAATTCAGTGCAATTTTTCCGTACAAAAATTCTCCCAAAGATCCGGAAGCCTGTTGATTTTTCCAACCATCTACTGGAAGATATTTCTGAAAAATCCTTTTACTGAAAAAATACGGATACACCCGATACTGCTGGGCTCCAGGCCCACCGAAGTCGATACCCTCTTTATTGCTCTTCCATATGGATATATTGTCGATGCACTACCTGCCGAGACCAGGGTTTCCGAGCCATTCGGAGAATTCGTCACAACCTTTGAAAGCCGGGATCCCCGCTCTGTCACGGTTATCCGCTCATGCAGATTTACCCGAGCCGAGATTCCACTCGAGCAATACGATGCCTTTCGGGATTTCATCGACATGCTGATGAAAAAAGAAGCTGAAGGCATCGTGCTGAAAAAATCCTAGGATGGATTATCTGTATCAGTCAAAACTCGATCTGAAGAGGGTTCTTACGCCTGAGGCGGTTCAATATACCAAGCAGCAGTAAAGCTTTTTATATTTTAAGACCGTTACTCTTCCACTGCGGCAAGACTACAACTGATCTCAGGTTTTCCCCCGTCGATAAGCGGTCGATAAGGTTCTCATTTATTGTGCAGGGGACCAAAAAAGCGGAAAAGGCCTTGACATTATGATGTTAAGGCCTTTTCTAAGGGTATCCTGGCAGTAACCGGCAGGGAACCGATGGTGACGAGGTTAGTATCTTGCCGGTCTTTCTTCTTACCCTCTATAATATGGGGTGAGCGACGGGACTTGAACCCGCGACCACATGGGCCACAACCATGTGCTCTACCGACTGAGCTACGCCCACCACGTGTTTGCTTGCAGTCTGCTTTGAAAATATAAAATCACCCTCCACCGGTGTCAACAGAATCCTGAATGGGCGAAGACAAGAGGTTTGAAGCCTGTCGGCGGAGATTTCCGATTCTTTAACTCATCACTCAATACCCTTGGCAGTCAGCCATTTACGAGCATCCTCGAGACCCTGCCCGGCTGCGGACTTATAGTCCTGTACCGCCGAGGCGTAATCGCCGAGATTAAGTTTTGCAGCACCGCGGTGAAAGTAAGCCAGAGAGTATTCAGGTGCGATCTCGATGGCCTGGTCAAAATCGCGGATCGCCTGCTCGTATCCGCCCAGCTTTACATGGGCCAGGCCCCGGTTATAAAAAGCTTCCGAATATCTCGGCTCGATCTTTATCGCCCGGTCGAAATCCTCTATCGCCCGGCTGATTTTTTCCAGCTGGTTATAAGCCGATCCCCGAACCAGGTACGCAGTCGCATTGTCGGGGTCGGCCTCCAGCGCCCAATCCAGAATATCGATCGCCTGAAATAATGAATCGGCTTCGAACAGGGCCTTGCCCCTTTCAAACAAGGTAACCGGACTTAAATCCATCAAGGTTTCCCGTTTCTTAAGGGCCGGCGCGTAATCCGCTCTCATGGTCAAAGCCTGGCTTTCAGCTGGACCGCGCTGCTGATCGATCCGCAGGAAAGCAATCGCCGCCAGGCAGGCGACCAGCAGTCCCAGGGCCACACCGGGCAGGAATCCCCGATAGCCTTTTCTTTTTATACGGCGCTGACCGATCATGCTGCCGGATACGGGTCTTCTCAGGTGTTCCATTTTCCTGGGGCGCTCCCGCGACCGGCGTTCAGATGGTTCTCCCCGTCGAGGCGGCTTCTCCCCCCCGGGACCGGCTTCGCTTTCAGCTCGGGCTTTTCGACGTCTATCCTCCGACTCCAGATCCTCCCGGGCTCCTGCCCCTCTAAGGATTTGCCGGATGTCTTCATACTCGTGAAAGGAAGCCAGTTTCAGGGCGGACCATCCATCCTTGTCTTTTAGGTTGATCTGGGCTCCAGCCTCTATCAGGGCGCCGACAATTTCGGTCTGAGCGTTTTCCGCGGCGAACATCAGCGATGTCCGGAATTTTATGTCCCTGGCGTTTACCTCGGCCTCGGCGGCGAGCAGGGCATTTACAACGGGCAGGAAATTAAACACTACGGCATGCATCAGGGCGCTTCCCCCGAAACTGTCCTGAAGGTTCACATCCGCCCCGGATTCTATCAGCAGTTGTACAATATTGGTGTGCCCGCGCTCGGCGGCCAGCATAAGCGCCGTTTCGCCGCCGGTGCTGGAAACGTTCGGGTCGGCTTGCGCCTCGAGCAACAGCTGCGCGATAATGCTGTAGCCATAGAAGGCGGCGATCATCAGGGCGGTCTCTCCGAGATTGTTCTGCAGATCGGCCTTCGCACCGTTTTCCAGGATGAATTTCACCGCCTCGGCATGAGATTCCATGGTCGCGAACATAAGCGCCGATCTGCCCCCTAACTCATCCTGCAGGTTCGGATCGGCACCCGATTCGAGCAGGGCACCGATCACTTCCAGGTTCCCGTGCCTGGCTGCCAGCATCAGGGAAATCTCACCGTCATAGCCACGCATGTCAACATCGGCGCCGCTGGCAATAAGCGAGTTCAATTGTTCCAGATTGCCCTCTTTGGCCGCACGCAGCAAGCGGTTCCTGAGAAAAAACATAATAAGCCCTCCACAACCTTGTAAAACTCACTCGTTTTCTTGATTTTACCTTTTATTTTGGGTTTGGTCAAGCAGATAATATTTCGAATAAATAAAAAAATTGTGATTAAAGATTAAATCTGCGGTAATAAAGAGAGTAAAATGCAAAGAGCCGCATCTCCCTCTAACTTCAAGGAAATACGGCTCTTAGACTGGCGCCCTCTACAGGATTCGAACCTGTCACCTACGGATTAGAAGTCCGTTGCT
>CAZSTM010000187.1:0-7586 GCA_964609635.1 uncultured Gemmatimonadales bacterium | reverse complement strand
TTTTCGCGGGACAGGGCTGTGTTGCTGAAACAAGCTTAATTTCGCTAAACCTGACATTGTTGCGTAAAAGGCAGCGCGCGACACATACTTTTCACATCCCCCCCCTGCTGAAAACCTGATATTTTTCTTCGGCAGTTAAAAAAATATTAACCTTCAGAGCATTTTGTGGTATAATTAACCCTGGCTGACTTGAATTGAATACCTTACGCGAGATGCCCACAATTTATCGACTACGAATCGACACCGTATGATTGCTTCTATGATGAAAGAACCCATGCGACGAATACTGTACATTGTCGTTATACTACTGGCAGTCGTCCTGCTCTTGCTTTGTCCGGGACCGGAGAGCCTTTCGGCCGAGACCGTGCACAAGACCTATTTCGAGAACACCGACTACGAGCTGCACGTTTACGATATCCGGGGCTACGAGCCGGGCCCGACCATGATGATTATCGGCGGAATCCAGGGCAATGAACCCGGAGGCTACCTGGCGGCCGACCTCTACGCGGACCTCTCGCTGCAAAAGGGCAACCTGATCGTGGTGCCGCGGGCCAATTTCCATGCGATCCTGCTGAACCAGCGCGGGCCCAACGGGGACATGAACCGCAAGTTCGCCCAGGAGCGGTCCCGGGACACCGAGACCCGGATAGTGGAGATCCTCAAAGAGCTGATCTGCCGCAGCGACGTGCTGCTGAACCTGCACGACGGCAGCGGGTTCTACCGGGAGAGCAATATCGATGACCTTCACAACCCGATGCGCTTCGGGCAGTCGATCATCGCGGACGCCGATGTGTACGTGGGCCCGGTATCCGGCAAGGTCTTGAGGCTGGGAGATATCGCCCGCAAAATCTGCGCAGTGGTCGGCGAGATGATCCCGGAGCCGGAATACAAGTTCAGGTTCAACGATCACAACACTCTAAGCTCCGGAACCAGACACCCGGAACAACGCCTGAGCGCCACTTACTATTCGCTCACCCGTCACGAGATCCCCGCTTTCGGCATCGAAAGCTCCAAGCAGGTTCCCTCCGACGAGATCAAGATGCGTCACAAGAGGATGATTATCAACGCCTTCATGAACGAGTTCGGCATCGTGCCGGAGAACCCCAAGATTCTGGTGGAAAAACCGGTGTTGAGCCACCTGATCGTGGTAATCAACGGGACCGAGCGGGTGGCTGTCAAAGACGGCGAGACTTTGCTGCTAAATCGGGGAGACCAGGTAACTCTCGCACACATAGACATGAATTACAATCGCGGGCTGGCGGCTGATATCATCGGCCTGGGCGGGGTAAACGACCTGGGCAAACCGTTTGCCATAAATTTCCCCACCCGGGTGATTATCCGCAAGGACTCGTTCAAGTGCGCCACGGTGAAACTGGCCTTGACAAAAAATAATCAGGTAACCGGAGTACCCAGGGTCCAGGAGCTGGCTTCGCGGCTTCCACGCCTGGAGTTACTGGCCATTCTGGTCGACGGCCGCCGGGTGGAGGTGGCCGACGGCGCCACCCTGGAAGTAACGGTGGGCTCGGTGCTCGAAATCACCGATGCGGTGCTCGACAAGCCCTCCTACGGCAAAGCGCTCCAGGTTAATTTCAAGGGCTTCGTGGGCGATCAAAATTTCAACACCGGCGAGGACCGCGGCTACAAGATCCCCACCGACCGGGGCCTGCTGCAGCGGCACAGCATCGGCGGCCGGGGAACCGAATACCCGATCGTGGTCTCCTGCCAGGGCAGGGAAATCGGAAGGGTGATAGTGCAGCTGATCGGGCAGCGGGCGGAGGCGGGAAGCTGAATCGCTAACTCAGGTAAAAAAGACGATTATGGATTCTCAGAACAGACAATTAAATCTAGAGATTGACGAAAAATTCGAGATAAATACTTCATTCTCCGAGGAGAATTTTGTCACTATTTTCCCGGGAGACTGTCTTGATCTATTGGCCAGTATTCCTGATAAGAGTACAGAACTAGTAGTAACTTCTCCGCCATACAACATAGGAAAACCATACGAGGAGGAACTTGATTTAAATATATATTTGGAGCAACAAGATAAAGTTATTAAGGAATGTATAAGAATTTTATCTAAAACAGGAAGTATCTGCTGGCAGATTGGGAATTATGTTAATAAAGGAGAAATTATTCCACTAGATATACTTATTTATAATTGCTTTAAAAAACGTGGTCTCAAGATGAGAAACCGTATTGTCTGGCATTTTGAACATGGATTGCATTGCTCAAAAAGATTTTCCGGAAGGTATGAAGTTATTATATGGTTTACCAAAACAGATAAATATACTTTTAATTTAGACCCTGTTAGAATACCACAGAAATATCCTGGTAAAAAGCATTTTAAAGGTCCAAAGGCTGGAGAATACTCCTGTAATCCTTTAGGGAAGAACCCCGGCGACAAATGGACTATACCTAACGTAAAACATAACCATGTTGAAAAAACGATTCATCCATGCCAGTTTCCAGTTGAATTAATAGAAAGATTTGTTTTAAGTATGACCAATAAAGGAGACCTTGTTGTAGATCCTTTTATCGGAGTAGGTACAACGGCAATAGCAGCTGTTAAGCATGGCAGACGAGCAGCAGGAGCGGAAATTGTGGAAAGTTATATAGAAATCGCAATTGAAAGAATTAAAAAGGCTTTCATAGGAGTACTTAAAACTAGACCCATGAATAGACCTATTTATACTCCCCAGGAAAACATAAAATTAACAAAAAATCCATTTGAAATCGAACATGGAAAATAGGACGTAACTATGGATATTGTATATTCTTATTCGCATTTAGGAGGAGAAGAAATTCTTTTGGTACGACACCCTCTGCTTGATAAAGAAATTGAAAAGGTTATTGCTTCTATACCTAATCCTGGAAGAAACAAAAAGAGCAAAGAAAAAACAAAGAAGGGTAAATTCCTTTATTCTCCACCCGAACTTAATTCTTTGTTTAAAAGAAAATTTAATTCACTGGGATGGAAAGAATTAAGAGAATATTTCGATATTGAAATCCCCGACTATCCGTATACAATCAAAAGAGCGTATAAACAATGTGATTTCTTCAAGGATCCTGTATTAGTAGAAGTACAAATGGGCAAATATGCTTTTATGTTTTATGATCTAGCAAAATTTCAATATTTTTATAATAGAGGTCTTATTCGTTTGGGGGTAGAGATTGTACCTTGTCATTTTCTTCACAAACAAATGAGTTCGGGTACATCTTATGGAGAGCAACTAATTTATGATCTCGAAAGACTTTCAAAGAACTTCCCTTCTGTACCGGTAAAAATAATCCTTGTAGATATGCCTCTCAAATCTGATGATTATATGTTTGAAAGTCGAAAATTAGTACACCAAGCTTTTAAAAAACTTAAACCACCTAAAAAACCTAATACCAGCAGTAATCGTTAAAGGTTGAGGAAATCAGGTGCGGGGAACGCTCTGCCTGCTTGCCGGGTCTTGTTGACGACCGGTAACGTTTCCGCTATTCTCTGTGCTACCTGTGTTACCTGCCTACAGCTGAATTCAAGACATTAAAACAATACCCGAGAGCCGGGTATCTTTGCGGAATCGTTCTGCCCGGCTTCAAGGGTGCAGTTTAATATATGACTGAAAAAAAACTTGATTCGAAGTGAAAGAATTAATACTTAAGATCATGCAACCAAAGCCGGCTGAAATAACTGACATCTGAGACTGATAAGGCGAATCTCGGTTAAACAGGAGAAGATCAATGACAAAGTGCGGTAGTAAGAATTACTGGAAAAAGTATGCTGTTATCTGCTCTCTTATGGTGACGGGTTTGAATCTAAATGGGAATAAACCATTGCATGCTCGGGAACTTATCCCCTTGACATTGGATTCCGCAGTCAACATAGCCATGGGAAGAAGTTATCGCATAAAGCAGCTGGAACTGGGAATAGAAAGAACCCGTTTCTGGTTGAAATCACGGCAGGCTTCTCTGAAGTCCAGAGTTTTCATGCAGCTCAAAACCCCGGAAATCCAGGCTTTGTCTGAAACAAAATGGAATTCCACGCTGAAAAAAGATGAAATTATTCAAGAGAACACCCGGCTCTGGCAGATGGATCTTTCGATAAGACAGCCGGTGCTCTTTTTCGGGTATCCCACCAACGGCTATTTGTCGCTAAATAATCAGACTTACCGGTATCTGCAGCGAGACGGGTATCAAGAGGTCGATTATTATAACAGGTTCTTCCTCAAGTTCGAGCAGCCGTTTTTCTTGCCGAACAATCTGAAAAATAATATCGAAGATGCAGAGCTGGATCTTAAAAAAAGCGAGCTTGATTATATCGCCGACCGGGTGAGGCTGATCGACCGTGTTTCGGATGATTACTACGATCTCTATGAAGTGATTTACAGAAAGATTATCTACTCACGCCAGATCGAGAACCTGGAGAAGATCGCTGAAATCGCCGCTGAAGTGGTACGGCAGGATACCAGCCGCGCGATCGAAACTGTCCAGGCTCAGGTGGAACTGACCAATGCCAGGGAAATGCTCCTGAAAAATCAAAGCGAAATACGCCGGGAAACCGCGCAGATTAAGCAGCAGCTGCAGTTAGACCACGAGGATTCGGTTTATATACAGCCCACTGTAAAGATCGTGCCTGTCTCGGTAGATGTAGACCAGGCCATACAATACGGATACTCCTTGCATCCACGTTTGCGCATGTTGTCAATCGACAAACGAAAAGATGAAATCGACCTAAATAATTCCAAGGGCTGGGATGGCTTTCACGTTAATCTCGAGATGACCTACGGACTTGAAAAACAAAAAGACCGGTTTCCCGAGATATGGTCGGATTTCGATGACAGTTATTCGGTATCGCTCAACGCATATATTCCCATCTGGGATTGGGGCCAACGTAAATCGCGTATAGCAGCCGAAAAAATCAGCCTGAAAAAAACCGAGCTGCTCATCGAAGAAAGTCGAAACAACATCAGAAGCAATATCATCAATGCCGTCGACAACCTCCAGGATTACCAACAGCGCACCTTGAACCTGCAGACAAATCTCTACAGGGTCCAGGAAATCAGCGATGTGGGCATGAAACAGTACCGGGAGAACAACATTTCCTTGCAGGATCTTCTGCAGATGATCACCAGGCAGAGAGAAACCGAGCTCAATTTCCTGGATGCCTACCTGGGCTACAGAAGGTCCCTGTTGTCTCTGATGATCCAAACCTACTTTGATTATGAGAACGACGTTTCATTGATAGATAAATTCCGGGTGGGGACTTGAGGCGGCTCTTTTTCGGGTTATTTTGACAGCTTTACTTTCGGTCCGCCGCTACAGGAAGATGCGCGGATACATCTCCGACAAGATCGATCCATGGAGTAGGCTGGAGGGGGCACTCTCCGGGTTTTCCGACTCCTGTATCCTGATAAATTCAGCTGCATCTCGATCACTTGTTCCAGGAGCTTCCCGTGACCTGTAAGCGATTTATCCTGAGGACAGCCTTGACGGCGGGGGCTGTCGGATTGATTGCCGGTTGTTTTAACCGCGGAGCGGACCGGCCGCCTGAAAAGCCGAATGTGGTCAGGGAGTTTTCTCTTGACGAGCTGTCCCGCAGCAGTGAGGGTACCCTGCTTGCCGGCCGGGACAATCCCCTTAAAGAATCATGTTTAAAGATCACTCCTTCCGCATCGATCAGGCTTCCCGGCAGAGCTGCGGACACCGGTTGGGATAAGGCCGGCTACCTGGTCTTCGACGTGCTGCACGAGTCCGGGGTGACCGGCGCGGTGAGAATCGAGTTCGAGGAGGAGGATAAAGCCGGAAAAGCTTTGTGGGCCAGGCTGGGAGTCATGCCGGGCCTGCGCACCCGGCTGGTGTTCCCCATGTCGGCTCTGGACGCCCAGAAGGTATTCCTGCCGCGGACTCCGGGTCGGCTCAAATGTGTGGTTATCGGCAGAAGAGTCCGGCCGGAGCTGATTTCCTCGGCGACCATCGGCCTGGACAGCGTGGTGACCGGCCAGAGCCTTTATCTGTGCCGCATCCGGCTGACCCGCGAACCGCCCGAGTCTTATCTCATGGACGGCCCGGCTCTGGTGGATACCCTGGGCCAGTGGGCCGCCCGGGACTGGCCGGGAAAAACTCCCGATACCGGGACATTACGCCATAACTTGAGGAAAACGCTCGAATCGGCCGGGGAAAGCTCCTTCCCTGCCGAATGGAGCGAATACGGCGGCTGGAAAAAATTGCGCTTCAAGGGCACGGGGTTTTTTCGCCTGGAGAAAACACAGAGCAGGTGGTGGCTGGTAGACCCCAAGGGATACGCGTTTTTCTCGGTCGGGGTGGATGGGGTGGGCCCCCTTCACGCCGGCTGCCCGGTCCAGGGCATAGAGCCTTTATTCCAGTGGATTCCGGAAAAGAAAGGCATTTTCGAGCCGGTCTGGGGAGAGTTGTGGAACCAAAAAAGCGTCGATTTTGCCGGGGCCAATTTGATCCGGGCTTTCGGAGACTCCTGGATCGAGGACTGGGCGCTGGTTACCCGCAGCCGGATGCTCGAATGGAGAATAAACACCCTGGGCAACTGGTCGGACCGCCAGGCTATTGAAAGAATCAAACTGCCGTATGTTCTGCCCCTGAGGAACTTTCCCACCACCGAGACAAAGCTGTACCGTAACTTTCCCGATGTCTTCGATCCTGCCTACGAGCGCGAAGCGGAACGGTTCGCAGAACAGTTGAAAGCCTGCCGCGATGATCCGCTGCTGATCGGTTACTTTCTTCAGAACGAACCCCAGTGGGCGTTCGGGAATTTGTATCCCGCCGCGGAGATGCTCGAGGCCGGCGAGCCTTCTTTCACCCGCAGCGAGCTGGTGCGCTGGCTTAAAGCTCGCTATGGGAACGATATCGAGGCATTCTCCAGGGCCTGGGGCAGGGAGTTTTCCTCTTTCGAGCAACTTGAAGAGGGAGCTCTAAGGCGCTCGGACCAGTTCTCAGATCAGTCGGAAGAGGACCTGAGAAAATTCTCCGAGCTGATGGTGGAGCAGTATCTCAAACCGGTCGATGCCGCAGTAAGAATGGTGGATAAAAATCATCTCAACCTGGGTATCCGCTGGGCGGGCCTCGGTTCGCAGTTCTGCTACCTGGCCGGACAGTTCTGTGATGTATTCTCGGTCAACATGTATAGAATGCTGCCGGATACCGCCGCAATCAGGGAAGTTACCCGGCGCACCGGCAAACCGGTGCTGATCGGCGAATACCATTTCGGCGCCACCGACCGCGGCCTCCCCTCCACCGGCCTGCGGGCCGTGGGCTCCCAGAAAGAGCGAGGGGTGGCCTACCGGGCCTACGTGGAAACCGGGGCGGCGCTCCCCCAGATGGTCGGCATACATTACTTTATCTGGAACGACCAGCCGGTGCTGGGCCGCTACGATGGAGAGAATTTCAACATCGGGCTGGTGGATGTCTGCAACACCCCTTACCGGGAGATGGTCGAGGCGGTGCGGCTGACCAACCAGAGGATTTATCCTGTGGCCGCAGCCCTGGTGGAGCCTTTCGCTCAGCAGGCCCAACCTCTGCCGCGGGTAGGATTCTAAACAGGATAATATTGAGATAAAAATACAAGGGGC
>CAZSTM010000186.1:0-7662 GCA_964609635.1 uncultured Gemmatimonadales bacterium | reverse complement strand
CTGCTGATTTCTTACTCCAAGTTGGCATCGATTGCAAGATTCTTTATAATTATTACCTTCACCACATTTCCCAGAGGTCGCCGGCTTCTCTTACCACGAAATCTTTCAAACTTCTTTCCCGGAAATACTCGGACAGTCCGTGGGAGGTCTGCTCTGCCAGCTCCGGATTTTCGAGCAATTCCTGCAGAGTCAGGAGGTTTCCCTTTCTTCCGTCGATGAAAAAAGTCCCCAGCTCGGAATCCAGCAGGGTTATCCCTCCTTTATAGGAAACTCCGGTCAGCCAGTGGTGGGGCCAGCCGAAAGTGTTTAGCGGCCCGTCCGTGTAGTTGACCACGCAGGCCTTGAACGGTTTACCGGAAGAGGAACGCATCAGGTTGACCATGTCCCGGAGCAACTCTCCATAAGCGCCGCAAAAAGCCGCGCCCACTCTCAGGATGCCCGGTCCACCGGAGGGTTGCGCCAGCCGCTCGCCGGTCCCGGAACTGACCATCACGCCCCTCTGGCAGAGGAGTAAAGCGGCCCCGGCCAGCCGCTGCTCATCGTTGTCGAAGCGGTCCATCACAATCCGGGCCAGCTTGACCAGGGCGTTCTCTTTGTCCCGCAGGTCGATGTCGATACCCTCGCCGACCAGCCGGAATCCATCGGCGGAGCGTTCCAGGCGTGGAAGCCGGTCCAGCAGGTAACGGCAGAACTTCCAGTAGTAGTCATCCTCTCCGGGACCGGGCAGCTTCGCCTGGCGCCGGCCTGTGGGGCGATGAGTAAGCAGCAGCCCTCGCTTCCAGCCGAACTCGTAGCCTCCCCAGAGGAGTCCGTCGATAGAAATACTCAGAGCGCTGTGCATCAGTTCGTGAGGGTCGAGAAGGTACTTAAAATCACAGCGTCCGTTTTGGAACTCGAACTCTCCCTGTTGGAAAATTCCCCGGTGGTTGAGGGTGGTCACCTCGACAGCATGGCCCGAGCCGGTACCGGTCGAGAGCAGGAACCCCTGGTTTTCGCCCCAGCAGACCGGTCCCAATCCTACCGAGCCGAGAACCAAGGGAGGCTCGCCCAGGTAAAGGTCGCCGAAATACAACGGTGCCGCCACCCGGTTGGAGTCCGGACACCACATGGTGGTCTCCTCCCCGTGTACGCCGCGATAACGCACCACGTTCAGACCGATTACCCGCCAGGCCGGTGCAGGCTCATGTCCGCCGTCCGTGAAGATATCCACTCGCAGGGTCCAGCCCGCGGCATCCACGGCCACAGCCGGTTTGAAATCTATTTCGGTCTTCAGTTTGCGGTGACTGCGGTCGAAAGCCAGATGATTCTCATTGACCTGGTAGCTTTGGCAGGTGTTTTCTCCGGTAGGCAGAACGGAAATCCGGGTAAAGCGGTGGTGGTCGTGGTTGAGATCGAGAAATATATTCACCCGGTCATCGGGGAAATAGTGGTCGAAACCGCTGCTCATTCGACTGATTTCCGGTTCCTCGCTCCTGACTTCCAACCGGAGTACCCCTGGTTCGGCGGCGGCGTAAAGCAAGGTCTGTGCCCGCGGATGCAAACGGCCGTCTATGCCCAGCTTATCCCCGAGCTCAGACGGTTCCCGGTTGTACCTGGTCACGAATTCCCCGAGAAAAGTCAGCCTTTCGAGGTTCTCCTCCCAGGGGACACGCCCGCTGCGCACCACCGGGAACTCATCCGGCCTTAGAGCGCCCGGGAATTTATCCCCGGCAAAAGCCGCTCTCAGTGTTGCGGTCTGGGCGGCCAGCGGCGATCCGGCGGCCACCAGGACAAACAACCATACAGTCAGAGCGATATCGAATTTATTACCAGCCATGCCAATCCCTTAACTTCCATCCCCGGAAATTTTTCGCCTGTCGAAGAAAATCATTCGGAGCATGCTCCCCTTGATTTTTTATCAGGAGTAACTGTGCACCCTTTTTCCATCATGCTCCCAACGGCTGCTAGCTGGGATACTCGAATTTCAAATCCGGGTCGTTGGTTTCTTTGCGCAGCTCAAACAGCCGTTTGCGAAGTTTTTCCACTACCTCCGCATACTGCGGGTCATCAATCAGGTTGTGGGCCTCTTCCGGATCGTTCTCCAGGTCGTAAAGCTCGTACTCATCCTCGGGGAAATCATAATAATGGATATACTTCCACTTTTTGGTGCGCACTCCCTTGTTCGGTTTGACATAGTGCCAGTCCGGGTAGGCGTAGTATTCATAGAGGAAATCCTGGCGCCAGGCCACCTCGCGCCCTTCCAGCAGCGGCCGCAGGCTCTTGCCGTCCACATCTTCCGGAACAGGGAGCCCTGCGAAATCCAGGAGCGTGGGGGCGAAATCCACGTTGAGAGCGAACTGCTCGATCACCGTGCCCGGCTTGATTGCCTTGGGATAGCGGATCACCAGAGGAATGCGCAGCGAGGGCTCGTACATCAGGCGCTTGTCGAAAAAGCCGTGCTCCCCGAGGAAATAACCGTTGTCCGAGGTAAAAAGCACAACAGTATTCTCGGCCAGTCCGAGCTCATCCAGGGTATCGAGGATGCGGCCCACGTTTTCATCCACCCCGGTGATCACCCGGTAGTAGTTGCGCATGAATTCGTCGAAATCCTTCACGTAGGAAGTAGGACCCGTGCCGCCGATTTTCATGTCGGCCTCCGCCACCGCCTTGGGCTTGCCCTGGTAGTCGGTTTTGAATGTCGACGGTCGTATGAATTCCACCTCATTGTACAGGTCCTTATGCCGCTCGGCAGGCAGGCAACCCTGGTGCGGAGTTTTGAACCAGTGGCAAATGAAAAAAGGCTTCTGGCTCTGCTGCTTGATAAACTCGATAGTCTTGTCTGCCAACACATCTTCCACCCAGCCCTGGTATTCTTTTTCCTCACCGTCGTTTTCCTTGATTATCGGGTCGTGGTACCTTCCCTGGCCCCGAAAGCCGAAATAATAGTCGAACTTACGGTCCCTGCCCCAGGGCTTGTTGTGCCATTTGCCGACAAAGGCGGTCCGGTAGCCGCGCTCCCCGGCTGTCTCCAGGATGGTTCTCTGTTCCCGCGGGAAATAGCGCTCGTTAAGCTTGACCCCGGTATTATGCGAATACTTGCCGGTGAAACAGGTTGCCCGGCTCGGTCCGCACAGGGAATTGGTGACAAAGCAGTTGGTGAAATAAGCGCCTTCATTGGCGATCCGGTCCAGGTTGGGTGTTTTGAAATACGGGTTGCCCGCGCGGCTCAGCCCGTCCCAGCGCTGGTCGTCGGTCATGAAAAAGATAACGTTCGGCCGCTCCCCGGCGCCGGACCGGGACTCTTTCGGCTTACCGCAGCCCTGGGTGCCGGAAAGCAGGGCTCCCACAGTGGCCGCTGTCGAAAGATGGGTGAATTCCCTGCGTGAAAGCTTTTTCATGGAAAAGTCTCCTGTAGAGAAGGTAAGACTGGACTAAGTAGAGCAGGTATTCTTATTCCGTAAGTGCCGTAATAAAAAAGTTTGACTACCTGTTTTTTCCAGACCCGCTGAGCAAGCTCGTTTGGGCGACCGATCGGTCTCCCAAACAGGACGAGGCATGTCTCGCCCCTACGCCAACTAAATTTGTGGCCAGAGAATATTACATTACCATATTAAAGACCCCTGCTCAGCCTGTCTGCGAACGCCTTGTGCCGGCAGGCACTTACCGGGTAAAAGCAAAAATGGTTCGTACTCCCCCCTGGAATCAGGGAACACTCAGAGCGAGCGTTCCGACGATACCCGGCAAGCCCCATTCGCTTTCCGGCCTGAGAGCCACGGTGTTTTCTCCCCGGTGCAGCTTCCAGGTGAAAAATTCTCCGGCCTCGCTGAACCCGCCGTTGTCGAGTGATACCAGAAACTTTTTAAAAAACGGCATGCTGTGTCCGAACTCAAGCTCCAGCACACCGTCTTCGACCCAGGCGGCCTTGATCGAGGCCTGGTTGAGTGTCCAGTAAAAATCCCTTTCCCTTTCGCTGAACCTGGTAATCCCCGAGGCAACCGGTGTTTTCTCATCCGACCAAGAAAGGAAACGGTCGAAATCATGTACTCCCTGGCCGAAATGAGGGAACCAGGGTTCTTTCCGGGAATGAAAATCGTTGCGGGTGGTCAGTCTCATGAATCCGCAGGCCAGGTAGCCGTGGAACCAGCCCCAGTCATAATCCGGGTTGGGTTTACCATAGGAGTAGTCGCCGGAGACATACTTGATCGGTACGTTCTTGCCGCCGAGCTTTTTGATCCTGACTCGCTGCTCATCCATGGGCATGCGCAGAGTTTCGCCTTCGTTGAAAAACGTCCCTACAAAAACCCGGTGCAAATCCAGGATTGACAGCGGCCGGCCGGTAGCTTTATCCACGTAATAGTGGTCCAGGGACGGGTCGAAATAGACCCATCGACTCAGAGAATTGCACCAGACTTCCACTACCTCGTGATCGGCAAAGCGGAACCCCTGGTCCGCCCAGTGACGGGCGGTGAAACCGAGACCGGTTACCGTGGAAATAAACACCACCGCGTAGGACATGCAGTGTCCCTCGATCGAAGGCCTTCCCTGAGCGTCATACTCCACTATCTCCCCGATATCCCAGGGGTAATCACGCCCGGAAAACTTGCCGTGGCGGGTATTGGGTATCCTGGCGACCCAGTGAAGCAGGGTAACCAGCGTATCGAGCTCGTTTTTGCAGTCGGCTACCAAGCGGCGCACGCCGTTTCGCTCGAGAAAATCCTCGATTGCAGGCTGGTCCGACCGCTCATAGCCGAATTCCAACGGGCTGCGAATGATTTTTGGGTTGTGGTAACGGGTTATTTCAAGACCATCGCCGGGAAATTTCGGTGAAACCCGGTAACAAGCGTTTAGGGTTAGCCCGGTTACTGAGGGAGATGACCGGGGATCAGTAGCATTTAGCTCGATACGCAACTTTATGTACCTGCCTGCCGGAGAGTCGAGGGTCCGGGCAAGCCGCTGGATCGGTTTCCATTCGCTCCAGCCCTGCCGACTGAAAAACCGGTCGCCCAGGCTGTAACTCAACTCGACTCCGGTGCCTTCCGGCGTTATAGCCCAACAGGCTAGATCGATCTTTGCCGGGGCGGTTCCGGGTCCGACAAGCCTGTTCTCCGGATCGAACAGGTCGATTACATCTGTTTCGATCCACCCCTGCGGCTCACCGTGAATCTTTTTTCTATCCAGAACCACGGCCCCCTGAGTTCGATCCAGGCGTACTCTCTCGGCTTTAAAGCTATTGAAAAGCCCAGCCGCACCCAGTTCGAGCCGCTTATTGATTTCAACCTGTCCCCCGCAGCAACTCAAACAAAGGATCATCATCAATGCTAAAATTCGAATCATGCAAGAATCTCCTCATATCCTGGGATTAGTTTAAGGCACAATTGTACAAAGCGTAGGGGCGAGGCATGCCTCGCCCGGTTTGAGCGACCGATCGGTCGCCCCTACGAGCCCATTCAGCGTCTCCGGAAATAATACGTAATCTAATTTTTGTATTACAGCACTCAGTTTGCCTTGCATGCTTCGCCCGGGCGCACTCTTCAGCCCCTTCAATGTTTCAGGCAAGCTATCTCAATTCTCCCCGGCATCATAGAGCACCACCTCATCGATCAATAGCTCCACATCTTCTCCGGTCCCCAGGGGAAAGAAAAAGACATCATCGACCAGGTTACCGACTTTAAATGGTGTCCGGTTGCCGTCGTTTTTTATGCCGTCCCGGGTGAAATCCACGTCCGCCCACCTCCAGACACCCTGTTCGACATCCTCGAGGACAATGTGGCGGTTGTCCCTGTCGGTCAGATCGAATATTTGTGCCTGTAAGGATGAAGTGCCCTTGAGGAAGTAGCGAAACCGCATTCTGGTTGACACTCCGACCTGCTGAGGAGGATCGATGATCAGCCTGATCCGTTTGCCTGGACTGTTTTCCTGCGGCAGGGCCTGAGCGACACCCCAGTCGTTCTCCAGCATCTCGCCTTTGCGCAGCACCCGGTAGTTCCTGTGGGTCCAGGGATGGTAGCAATCCACCACATCGAAAGCCCAGAGGCAGATCACCCGCGACGGAAAAGGTTCGCCCGGAGGGGATTTTTCCTTTCCATAATCGGAGAAACATATAATATCGTCCACGATCAGTTCGCAGCTTTCGCCCTTTTGCGCAGGCTCGACCATCATAATCAGGCCGTCCATCCGCTCTGCTTCGAGAATCGGGCCGCTTTCGCCCGCGGGCACCCCGCCCAAATTCACGGTGGCCTCGGACCATTCGCCTTGGGCTAGTCCTGTCAGCCTGGCCAGGTGTGAGAGATTTTTATCCTGGTTGAAAAGCTGGATGGTAAGCGAGCCGGCGCCCCTGAGGAAATACCTGAAATAGATCTGGTTCACCCGGCCCATGCGGGGATAGGACACCGGTTTGACAGCGATGAATTTTCCCGGACCGCCGGCCGCCGGCTGAGCCCCGGCTGCACAGCTATTGCCGGGATAGGAAGGAATGTTGGCGGTTTCATAAGCCCCGAACCAGACTACATCACTGCGGGCAAGCTCGAAATCGCAGGCGGCCCAGATTCGGTGCGGGAAAGTCGACGGCCGCCCCGGGATTGCCCGCAGGATCGCCATACCGGATTCAGCGTCGAGGCTGCCACTTGTCCGGGATCCCCCGCAGGCGGAAAGAACCAGGGCCAGGCCGAGACACCCATAAAGGATTTGTCGGCGCATCATTTTCTCCGTTCCCACAACACATTGCGGACCTGGTAGTCGCGGCCTTAACGAGGCCGGATTTCGGTGTAAAGGCCGTTTTCAATCTCGAGCAGTTCCTCGATCCAGGCGGCGACTTTGTTTCTAAACACCCTGACATACTTGCGCGACTCAACGAGCTGGACCCTGTCGTGGGCGTCTCCTCCCAGTACGCGAACCATTTCTCCTTCGGGGATGGAGGATTTCATGCGCTCCAGTTCCCTGCCTATCTCTGCGGCCGCCGGGCTTTCCGATTGAGCGAGCATCCAGGTCAAGGTGCTCAGGTAAGCCATGTCATCCGCGGCTTCCCGCATCCCGTCCCAGGACACCGAAAACACCAGCGGGCCGCCGGGTGCTCGCGGCGGCCAGACCATTCTGGCACTGGTCTCGGCCATCCTCCCGTCGAAATCATCGTACAAGTCGCCGACACCGTAATTGTAGGCCCAGAACCAGGAGGATTTTGCATCGTTCGCCCAGGGGATCCAGGCGTAGCTGTGGCGCAGGCCGGCGGCATCCCGGCTGGAAGCGGAGCCATAAAGCCAGAAAGGCTTACCGGTTTCTTCGGCCAGCCGGCTTATCCGCTGGAAGTCTCCGTTTGACACGTAGATATCGACCATGTGGCTGATATCCCGGGCCCATTCCAGGCGGTCCATGGTAACACCATAGATGCGAAGCTCCGGCCAGAATGACTTGAGGAAATTATAGCGGTTCTCGTGCTCGGCCATCAGGCGCTCGGTCGGCTCATCGTAGATGATAAACACTATCTCCGGCCATTTTTGCTCCTCGGCGTGAGACCTGATCGCCAGCATCAGCTCCTTGAGCAGGCGGTTGAGCTCAGGGTTATGGATGTCGGAGAAATCAAGGGTTTTGCGGTCAATGGTTTCGGGCTTGCGCTTTTCCAGACCGAAAAGGTCGGAGATGGCGTTTTCCATGTGGCTCCGATGATCGTTGCCCATGGACCAGACCACC
>CAZSTM010000185.1:0-7665 GCA_964609635.1 uncultured Gemmatimonadales bacterium | reverse complement strand
CACCGCGGTACGGGTGCGGATTGGTTGTTTTCTATCGAGCGTTCGAACAGCCGCCGAGCCTCACCGAAACGTTCCTGCTTCATGCGGACCAGCCCCAGATTGTTAAGAGCTAAGACATTGTCGGGTTCGCGCTCCAGAGCGTGTTCAAGAAAAATCTCGGCATCCTCCCATCTTTTTTTCCTGATCAGTAAGCCTCCCATAGTACTCAGCACTTCCGGCGGTGAGTCCAGCAGCGCCGAAAAGTCGAACTCGGGATCATAATCGAGAGCTCTGCCGAGGGCGGTGATCGCCTCCTGGCGGCGGCTCAAGCGCAGGAGAACCTGGGCGAGCCGGTAATAAGTCTGCGCGTTTGAAGCGCCCAGGCCGATAGCGATCTCATACTGGCGCAGGGCGATTTCCGGATGTGTCGCGGCGTAGCGTTCGGCCAGGCCAAGGCGAAAATCCGGCTGCCTGAGACTGCTTTTCAGCCGGGCCACCGCCTGGTCGCTGTGCCTGCCGATAAGGCTCAAATCCCATATCGGATGGTAGTCTGCGCGGAAAACCTGCGCGGAAACACTGTCCCAGCCTGCGCCCACCTCGAAAATGCGCGTGGTGGCATCCTGGTAGACCAGGCGGAAATCGCTTAATGATTCCGGCGCATACTGGAAAGCATAAGCGGCCGATGAACTCGACAGCTCCGGCCGGTTCATCACGTACCTGTAGGAGGAGGGTCCGCTGCCCAGGCCCAGGTTATGAGTGTAGAGCAGATAGCGCACATTCCACCCGCGGCAGAGCTCGTGCATTCTATCCACACCGCTGAAGAGCGCATCGAGAAAATCGTGCACTTTATCCCGGATACCGTGGGATTCGAACTTGGAATGCAGCACGATAGGTCGGTCGGCATAAGCCAGGATGGTCGGTCCCCACTGAAACGGCGCCAATATTGTCTCATCCGGGCCGGTATTGGCTTTCAGCCATTCGACAACACGGAGGTCGTTGCCTGGGCGAAAGGGCAGGATGCGGTAGCCGCCGGAGCGGTAATAGTCGGCCACAACCACGGCCGAACCCAGGGCCAGGGCAATTAAAACCGTCCGTGAGCCGCGCCGGAAAGCCAGAGAGCCGAGAACCAGGCTGCAGAAAAAGACGAAAAAGACAGACATCCGGTCGATTGCCAGGTAGCTTGCACCGAAAACCAGGAAGAAAATCAGGGCCAGCCGGCCGGAAGTTTCGAGCCTGCCCTTGAACCAGTGGCGGATCAATTCCGCCGCCGGAAACAGGGACACCCACAAACCGAAGCCGAAAAAGGCCAGGATCTGCGCCTTGGGAGGGCTGTTGAAAGCACTTAGCCAGAGGATTTTCGAATGGAAGCTCATGGCCGCAGGATCGGCGGGCTTGACTCCCAGGAACCGGATTTTATCCAGTAGAAGCAGATATACGTGGGAGAACTCACCGGTACGGGCGGAGGCCAGCCATGCGCCTGCAATCCAGACCAGGGGCAATGCGGCGGCCAGCATCCAGGATAAGACGGGCTTTTTCCCGGCCGGCCACTTCTTCTCGACCAGCCAGGCCGCCAGCACGCAGTAGGCGGTCAACATCGGCAGGCTCAGGATAAAAAGCTTGGCCCGCAGCACCGGGAAAATAAGCCCCGCAGCCGCGGAGCAAATGATCAGCACGAAGAAAGATTTAAGATAGCTTTGGCGGTTCCGGCCACCGTCCATGAATACATAGGCCGTGAACAAAGAAAGCAGAAACAGCATAAAGGGACTTACATGCCAGGAGGCCAGGGCCAGGGCGAAAAGAACTCCGGCAATCCAGCGTGTGGGCTCTCGGTCTTTTTCCGAGGCGTGCACCAGGCAGGCCAGGGCACCGAAAATAAACGGCAGGGCGAAATCTTCCCTCAGGAAAGCGCCGCTGGCGGTCCGGGCAAAGCTCGGCGGCGCCACGGCGTACCATGCAGCGGACAGCACCGCAGCTGCTCTGGAGTTCCAGGTCACCAGGGCAAGAAAGAACAGCGCTATAATACTCGAGCAGGAGAACAGGCAGCCGAACCAGGCTGTGAACTTGTGCAGCGGAGGCTTGAATCCTAAAACCGAGCCCAGCAGCCGGTAGCTGTAACCCGCGACGTACTCCATGGCAATGGTAAAGTTTTCCAGCGGAGCCACACCCTCGGGCGCCTGGGCGCGCAGGTCGTACTCCGGAATACCGTTGCCGCGGGCCACCAGTTCCGCATAACGGTAATGGAAGGCGGACTCGGTCCAGAAAGCGCAGGTTTCTTCGGAACCGGAGAACCGGGGATTTTCCGCCAGCCGGGAGAGTTTGTGGTAAGCTGCGAAAGAGGTTAAAACCAACAGAAAAGCTGCTGTCAGCGCCGGCTTGATCCAGGCTGGGGACCCGAGGGTGGAGGCAGAAGTAAGGGGAACGTTCGATTCTCGAGACCCGGCGGCGGAGGGTTTTTTGGGTGGTTTTTCCATAGGCTTTTACTTAAAGGGTATTCATGCTTTCCTCGGACTCCGGTAAAGTATGCCTGACTGCATGGTGATCGAGATCAGGAACAGCACAGCGCACAGCAGATAAGGGGACTGGAGGTTCCAGATAGCGGCAACATAACCGCCGGCCAGCGGGCCGCTCATATAACCGAAGCCGATAAAAGCTTCATGTACGCCGGTGCGCGTGCCCGCCTCCGGCGGCCGGCTGGTACTGTAATAGATACTCGCGGTGTAGGTGAATCCCGCGCAGCAGCCGATCAGGAAAGTCGCCAGGGCAAAACCGTAAAGGTTCCCGCTCAGTCCGAGCAGCAGAGTACCGGGTAGAACGGTAAACTGGAGCACGAGATAAATGAGACGATTGTACTGCCAGGCATGCCAGTATTTGACCAGAACGAACATCAGAAATTGCCCGCCGTGGAGCAGGGCCAGCATCAGGCCCAGGGTTCCCCTGCCCATCTGAACGTCGTCCAGGGCAAACTTCGGAAACAACATTTTTATCGCACCGAACATAAAAACCAGGGTAAAATTAGCCACCCAGCCGCTAAGCAGAAATCTTCGCCAGAGGAGGGTCTGCTTGGAACCTTGGCGAGACAGGTAATCCTGGCTGCCGCTTTTTTTTGCACCCTCGCCCTCGGAAAGGGTGGAGTTGACAGCCAGGATAAGCAGGCCGATCAAGGCAGCCCAGGAAAAAGGCAGTACTGCGCTTATTTCAGTTAGATAGCCGCATATCAGGTGGCCGATGATAAAGCCCGAGCTCCAGAAGATGCAGAAACTACCGAGGGTGGCGGTTAGACTGCGGCGGTGACTGCTGTCGGCGAGGAGCGATTGCAGGGGCGGCCAGTAGAACCCGAGTATTCCGTTAAAGAGGCTGAAATACAGGAGCAAATGCCACAGCTCGGGTGCCAGGGCCAGCCCCAGGCAGCTGGCTGTCGCCACCAGGGAAGCCGCCAGGGACATGCGTTTGCGCGAGAGACGATCGCTGAGCCGGCCTCCGGCTAAACAGCTCAGAGCATAGGTTCCCGGCCCCACGGCTCCCAGGATACCCAGCTGCACGGGTGTGGCGCCCAGCTCCACCGCATAAACCGCAGTCGCGCCGACCACAAAGGCGTAAACCAAGTCCATCAAGAAACTTGAAAAATAAATGCGATGCCGGTTATAAATTTTCATGCAGGGTCACCGTAAAAAAGTGCGGCATAGATTGAAAAAAAATATAATAAACCTTTACTTAAACTTAAGCAAGATAACCGCCTCAGGCGGATGAATGATAAATGGCAGGTTGTTTTACTGGAGAGATTTTATGTTCAGCATAGAGGTCTTGACCAGCATTGCCCATTTAAAGATGGAAAGTGATTTTCGAACCCTGGTATGATATGTAAAATTTTTATCATGGCGGGTGAATATCGGTCAATACTAACGCTTGACTCAAGCCGGTTAGGTTTGTAAAAATCATTTTCGACATGAGGCTGAACACCACCCATGCGTGCGGCTAAGATGGGAGCTGTCGGCTGAAAGGATACTTTTCTCAGTCTTCTTTCCAAGGATAGAAAAATGAAAAGGCTGAACCGCAGACGTTTTCTCAAAGACAGTATTCTGGCAGGTGGGGCACTGTTGAAGAGCGGATCGCCAGATGCGCCGAAAGCTACCTCTCACTGGTCGAATATGCCGACACTGCAGGAATGAACGTGCTCATCGAGAACCACGGCGGATTATCATCCATCCCGGAGAACGTTATCTCCCTGATGAAACAAGTCGACCACCCCCGCTTCGGCACTTTACCGGATTTCGGCAACTTCCCCCCCGAGGTCGACAAGTACGAGGAGATCGAGGCCCTGATGCCTTGGGCCAAGGCGGTGAGTGTCAAGTGTGTCGATTTCGAGCCGGACGGCAGTCACCCCGCCTGGGACCTGGATAGAATGGTGGAAATAGTGCTGGCTGCGGGTTACCGGGGATTTTTCGGCATAGAGGCCGGCAGCAGGCACGGCAGGCACAAAGAAAACGTCCTGGCCTGCAAGGCACTGCTCGAACGCCATCAGTAGTACGTTGGGCCTCTATCCCGCATTATTCATAAAAATATCGCCTGATTTATTTAATTATTTTAACTTTAACAACTTGCCGGGATATTAGAGTAAATCCCGCCCTTTTTATTCTGTCCGGTGCAAACATTAAAAAGCGGCGATATTTTTACCTTCGGCTTGCCTGCTTTGTCCGAATAGCTGCGTCATCAGCGGATTGCGGTACGACAGTACAGCGGCACCACTGCTTCCTTGCTCTCGAACAAATCAGGCTTCGTGAATAATACGGGCTATAAGAGTGTTGAAAAAACAAGCTTTTAAATAGCTCTGAAAGATGATCTGAGCTTAACTGGTTTATGCCGTCTTTTGATCAACCACAAACACGGCCGGAAAGGCGAGCCGCCTTTTCCGGCCGTATAATTTTGTAAACCGCCTGATTTCATTGCCGGCAGCCGTTGGATTTTATAAAGCGGTCGCTTACCGGTCTTCCCGGTTATTTCCGTGCCCGATAGAAAGCACGACCTCGCTTTCCTCCAGCTTTGCATTTATCTGCGGGATGATTTGATCTTCGGCTTCGGAGGAAAGTCCTACCAGAATCCAGGCGGATTCTTTCAGATTCCGACCCGAGCCCTCGCCCACTTCACCGATTTTGTTCAGCGCGCATATGTTGTCAACCAGGTAAATCAATTGAGATATTTTCTGCTGTGCCCCGGGGGCGGCATCAGGCTCGTGGTGGAAGCGTACACCCTGTACCACAGGCAAGGGCAGGCCCCAGCGCTCCAGCAGAGCGGCTGCTATTTGCGCGTGGTCCAGGCCGATATTTTTCCGTTCGAGCTCGACTATATCCTGTTCGGCGTCCTCGGGTAATACATGCTGATATACATCGGTCATGTAATTAGCGCTCACCCAGCGTCCCAGGTCGTGCAGCAGTCCGATCACATAGAGTTGATGGCTGTTTTCCCTGACGATGCCGGTCATGCCGTTGACTTGTTCCATCCCGCAGGCCACTCCGATGGAATGGCGAAAGAACTCAAGAGGGTCCAGTATATCAAATTGCTTATCAGACATATACTCGACCAGAGCCAGGTTCATGACCATTTTACGGACTTCCTGGAAACCCAGGCGCATCACCGCTTCCTGGACGCTGCCGATCGTACGGCGGGCGCCGTAAATCGCCGAGTTGGCGAGCTTGAGCACCATACTGGTGATTACAGGGTCTTCGGAGATGATCCTACTCACATGCTGGACATCCGGCTCTTCCTGGTTGAGAGATTGTTCCAGTATCACCACCGCATTGGAAATGGTGGGCAGCTTCTTGACATTTAACAAATGTTCCAGCAATTCTGTCAGACTTAGCATGGGGGAGGCCCTTCCAATCCTGGTTATTGATAAAACCGAATCGAGTCGATAGTAAAAACCGGCTTCGGGTGTGCAATCCGGCGCGCCGAAACCGGCAAGATAGCGTGTATTATAAAAGTCTTGATGCTGAATAGCAAACTTTTGTGCACGGCCGGCCGGTTTTTAATTGGTGAATAATCACGGCTGAAAGTTTCCTCCCGCTTTGCAAGTCAAACACAGCGCCGCATCCGGATTCTGCAACACTTGATAAATCTGTTGAAAATCAATCCTCTTGACATCTCCTGAACGATATTTATGTTTTCAAAAGGGTATTATCCGCTGTTTATAAAAATTGATCCGTTAATAATGGGACATTCTCATTCTTTTTAAACCGGATAATTCATGCATAGGGGCGGGTCCCATAGTCCGGGCAAAGACGTGCACAGCCTGTCGGTCGCCCCTACGGTCTTGTTCAGCGTGTCCGGAAAAAATACGTAATCGAACCTTTGAATTACAGCACTTAGTTATCTTAATGATGATCGCTGCAAAAACTGGAGGATGAATGAGTCTCAAAGAAATGGTGAAAGATATGGCCGTAAAATCCCGGGAAGCCGCAGTCCTGCTGGCCGGCGCCGGCACGGAGGAGAAAAACCGCGCCCTGGAGGCTGTGGCCCGGGCACTGGAGGATAAGGCCTCCGCTATCCGGCAGGAGAACCGGAAGGACCTGGAACGGGCGGAGGCCGAGGGGCTGTCCACTGCGATGATCGACCGGTTGCGCCTTGATGATAAGCGCATGAGAAGCATGATTGAAGGCGTCCGGGATGTGGCCCGGCTGGAAGACCCGGTGGGCAAGGCGTACGACCGTCGAACCCGCCCCAACGGCCTGGTGATCTACCGCATGAGAGTCCCCATCGGGGTGATAGGTATAATCTACGAGTCGCGGCCCAATGTGACCGTGGATGCCAGCGCCCTGACCCTGAAGACCGGTAATGCGGTGATCCTGCGGGGGGGGAGCGAGTCGATCAATTCCAACCTGGTGCTGGGCCGGGTCATGGCCGAGGCCATAAAATCGACCGGGCTTCCCGAGGCCGCGGTGCAGGTGGTCTCCACCACCGACCGGGAAGCGGTGGGCGAGTTGCTGGTACTCGACAGCCTGATCGACCTGATCATCCCCAGGGGCGGGGAAACCCTGATCCGCCGGGTGGTCGAGACCAGCACCATCCCGGTTATCAAGCACTACAACGGTGTCTGCCACGTGTACGTGGACGGCGAGGCGGACCTAGTCATGGCGGAAGAGGTGGCCTTTAACGCCAAGGTGCAGCGCCCGGGGGTCTGTAACGCCATGGAGACCCTGCTGGTGGACTCCGCGGTGGCCGGGGAATTTCTGCCCCGCATTCTGGCGCGCCTCAGACAGGCCGGGGTGGAGCTGGTGGGCTGCGAGAGAACCCGTGAAATAGACATCACGGTGGGCCCGGCCAGCGAACAGGACTGGCTCACCGAATACCTGGATATGAAACTATCCGTGCGCGTGGTGGACGGTCTCGACCAGGCGGTCGAGCACATCGAGCGCTACGGCTCGCGCCACACGGATGCCATAGTAACCGCCGACAAGGCCAGGGCCGAGGAGTTTGTGCGCCGGGTGGACTCCTCCAGCGTGATGGTCAACGCCTCTACCCGTTTCTCGGACGGCGCCCAGTACGGCCTGGGGGCCGAGATCGGGATCAGCACGGACAAGCTGCACGCACGCGGCCCCATGGGCCTGGAAGAGCTTACTACCTACAAGTGGGTGGTCATGGGGGAGGGGCAGTTGCGGGAAGGAGGGTGATATTTTTTAAGAAAAATGTTATTAT